>JAEWUR010000757.1 GCA_023397045.1 Planctomycetota bacterium | reverse complement strand
CTACAGTTTCGTTCCTTTCCGCAACGGGAGCTAATTCGATGCCATGCTCGGCGTTGCCGGCGCGACCGTTTCGCACGCCGTTGTCGCGGCCAGGAAGCCCGTTTCGCCTAAGCCGAGCATGACTTCGTCCGGATAGTTCCGGGCGATGTCGTGCGCGGCCGCGTAGCTCTGCATGAACAGGTTGACGAGGTGCGGGTCGAACTGGGTCCCGGCGCCCTCGGCCAAAATCTTCTGAATCTCTTGGTCGGGCAGTGCCGGTCGGTACACCCGGTTATGGCTCACGGCATCGAAGACGTCGACAATGCTGACGATCCGAGCGGCTTCCGGGATGTGCTCTCCCGACAGGTGGTGCGGATAGCCCGTGCCATCCCAACGCTCGTGATGGTACAGCGCGATCTTATGCGCCATGGCCAAGACGTCGGAGTGGGCGCCTTCAAGGATCCTCGCGCCGAGCAGGGTGTGCGACTTGACGACGTCGAACTCCTCGGGCGTCAACCTATCGGGCTTCTGAACGATCGAGTCCGGGATGCCGATCATGCCTGCGTCGTGCATCGGCGCGGCCATGCGAATGACGTGGGCGTCCAACGACGACCATCCGGCCGCCAACGCGAGCATTTCGCTCAACAGGCCGATCCGTTTGATATGGGCGCCGGTCTCTTGATTCCGGCACAATGCGGCCTTCATCAACTGATGGATGGTCTCCTCATGCGAGATGCGCATCGCTCGGATTCGTCGTGCGGCCTGCTGCAACTGCTCTTCTTTTTCGTGAAGTTCCTTCGCCTGTTCGGCCACGAGCTGTTCGGTTTGCTCCAATTGTTCTTTGCTGGGCACGCCCAGCCACTTGCGCAATAGGCATTCCATGATCGGCGCCTCCCGTGGGTTGGTTCTGTTCAACCATAGCACGCAGCCAAGACGGCTGCGGGCGGTCGCCACGTCGCGTCATGCAAGATACACCCAACGGGTGGCCAACAGGCGAAAAAGTAGAATACAAAGGCGCAAAGAACCTGAAAACCGGAAAATGCAGCAGGATCGACCGTCTTTTTGGCCGAATCATCCGCGTCACGCGGTCCGACGCTTCGGCCATACGTATGCAACCGCACACGCCAGCCCGCCGATCATCATCGTCGCGATGCCCGGCTCCGGCGCATGGATCGCCAGGATTGCATCGCTCCACTGTTCGGCCATCCAAGCGTAACCGACGTCGTTCGGGTGGACGCCGTCGGCGCTCAAGCCGTTGGAAGGAAAATCGGTGTTCAAATCCACCCGGGTCACATGTTTCTGCAGACCCTGAAAATAGGATACCTCGTCGTCGACGACCGAATTCCAGTTATCGACGCGGGTGACGCCGTAGCTCGACGGCGGAATGTCGGCAATCAGGACGTTGGCCTTTGGCCGAAGCGTGGTGAGGGTCGAAAGAAGCTCGCGCAAATTGGCCTGCGCATTCGCGTCCTGGTTGTAGTAGAAGTCGTTTGCCCCGACGAGCAGAAGGATATAGTCCGGCGCGATGGCGTTTCGGCCTGTGTCGTGGCCGCCGGTCAGCCAGTAGCCGCCGTGCGGATCTCGGTCTTCACCGCCGAACGCGTTGAATCTCGTATAGTCGGCGCCATCGAGATTGTTGGTGATGTCATAGGTCGTGTAAGAACTATGGCCTGCGTGTTGTCTTTGGTCGGCGGGAAGGCTGCCGGGATTCAGCGTCGAATCGCCGGCAAACTCGAAGGTCATGCCGGCGCCAGTCAGCAGCGTGTGGAGTGGACCGCGATAACCCGCGTCCGTACCGCTGCCGCCATAGGTAATTGAGTCGCCCAACGGCATGATCGTGCCTAGGTCCGTATCTGCCGCTTCAACGGCCCGAAGGCCGAGAAAACTCGCCAACGCAAAAAGAGCAACGGCAATCTTCGTCTGATTCGCAGAATTCATGGAGAAATTCTTCCAAAACACATGGTCATTTTTTTGTCACCTCGGAAGGTGAATCCTGTTGCAACTCCGCCGACACGGTTTCGCCACTCTTGACCGCAACGACAAAATCGTTGCCGACGCGTTCGATGTCAGGGCGATTCCACTGCAACTTGCGGTCGCCAAAGTTGTTTCGTATTCGAAGCGTTCCATCGCGCGAGGCGGTAATGGCAAACCGAGTCGTTTTTCCATTTGCTCGTTGCGCCGAGACGCGATATCCGCCCTCCGCGTGCAGGTTGGTGAACGACGCATCCTTCCACTCGGGCGCGACTGCGGGAAAGATGCGGATCACTTCGCTATCGAGAACGCCGGGCGTGGGGCTCCAACTTTGCAGCAACATTTCTTGCACGGCCTGGGCCGCGAGGAAGTTGCCTTCCATCGTGAACGGTCGATAGGTGAGACTGGAATAGCCGCTTTGCGTCTGATCGCCGTTCGCATGAAAACCGTTGCGCAGCGTGAACGCCTTCACGTAGATCTGGAGGTTTTTCAATGCGGCATGGCTGTCGCCGACGCGAGCCCGAAGACAACTCATCCACGAAAAACTGTAGCCGCACCAGTTCGACGTCCCGAGTGCGTCCCACTGGCCCATCGAGCTGCGAATTCGCTGGAGGTCGGTCTCGCTGCCGTCGGTCGTGATGAGGTTGAACGGATAAATCCCGATGATGTTCGAGAGATGGCGATGGTTGTAGGGAAGCGGCGTCTTCGCGTCGAGGAGGAGCGTGCCCGCACTGTCCGCGTGGAAGTCGCCAAGCGCCGCGGCTTTTTTGGCCCATTGCGCGGCCTCGTCCGGCAGTTCGCATGCGGTCGCCATCTCGCCGAGCGACAAGAACAGCATCTTCAGGCACATCAAGTCGAAATTGCTGTTCGGCTGCAACCATGCCTGCGGGCTATTGTCAAAAATCTCGGGCGACGACGACAGCGGCAGCTTCAGAATGCCGTTTTCATCCGGTTTCAACAGGGCCGACATGCAGACGCCGACCTCTTTGGACCAAGGATACGCGCGCTGACGAAGGAAATCGTCGTCGCGCGTGTATCGCCAATGCAAATAGAAGAGATGCGCCATCCATGCGCTGGTGGTCGGCGAGAGCGCATACATGCACCAGCCGCTCAACGGTTGGCCATTGAGCGTGATGACGGTCGGACAGGCCAAGCCGGGCGTTCCGTAGAAATCCCGGGCGAAATCGCGGAAGACCGGCGCGAGATTCCAGAGAAAATCCAAGAAGCAAGCGCCCTCGTCGAAATGCCCAGCGCCTTGGTACGCCATATAGGTCATCTGGGTGTTCAGGTCGTTCGTGTAGGCGCCTTTCCAAGGCGGCAAACCGCCGGAATCGGCCGTCCAGACGCCCTGCAGCGGTATCGGCGGCGCGGCGCGGCGCGATGCCGCTCCATAGAAATATTGCACCAGGTTGTATTGCTGTTGGATCGCGGCGTCCGGAATCTCGACGCTCGACTGCGACCAGAAATCCGTCCACCAAGCCGCGTGCGACTTCAACATTTCCGCATAGCCCTGTGCCAAGCTGGTTTGGCATCGTTGGCGGGCCAGCGCGAGCACGTCGTCCGAATCGTTGGTCGAGGTGATCGCAACGGCGACGAGCGTTTCTTGATCGACGCGCCGCGACTCGACGCAGA
This sequence comes from Planctomycetota bacterium, assembly GCA_023397045.1. Taxonomy (GTDB): domain Bacteria; phylum Planctomycetota; class Planctomycetia; order Pirellulales; family Thermoguttaceae; genus JAEWUR01. The sequence continues at coordinate 319 of JAEWUR010000757.1, read as the reverse complement.
CGCAATACGTCAACCCCTCGGCCGCCTGCTGAACGTACCACGAAACGCGGCCTTCCGTCCCGTGGTTGGCCGGCGGATAGCCGAGATCGCGGACCGTGCCGCCGGCACTGGGACCGGTGTCGGTGCTTTGTCCACGATCCATGACTCGCTGGGGATCGAGCAGCGTGATGGCTTCCGGTTCGGGACCGGGAATTCGCAACATGGCGACAGGTTGCTCGGCACTAAAAAAAGCCGAGAGATTCTCGCCGCCGGTCAGATGGACCAATCCCTGCGCGGTCGGCAGATCGAGCGAGAACGTTTCGGCCGTTTGCCCTTCGTG
>JAEWUR010000751.1 GCA_023397045.1 Planctomycetota bacterium | reverse complement strand
GTCGAGAGTCGAGAGTCGAGAGTCGAGAGTTGAGAGTTGAGAGTTGAGAGTTGAGAGTTGAGAGTTGAGAGTTGAGAGTTGAGAGTTGAGAGTTGAGATTTGAGATTTGAGATTTGAGATTTGAGATTTGGGATTTGAGATTTGAGATTTGGGATTTGGGATTTGGGATTTGAGATTTGAGATTTGAGATTTGAGATCGGGGGATTCGTTTTTGAAGGCGGTTTCAATTCGTAGCACTCTTTGCTCCAATCCTTCACATGTTTCTCGGGTATAACACGAACGGCCTGGCGCATCACGACTTGTTCGACGCGGTCGGGCTGCTGGCCGAGATCGGCTATCGCGGCGTGGCGATTACGATCGATCACAACGCGTTGTCGCCTTTTGGTCGAGAAACGCCGCGGCATCTCGTCGAACTGCGGCGGCGACTGGATCGGCTGGGAATGCGTTCGGTGGTCGAGACGGGCGCCCGGTATTTGCTCGACGCCCGCGTCAAACACGAACCGACGCTGCTGTCGGAGAATCGGGGCAAGCGGATCGAGTTCTATCGAGGCGCGATCGACTGCGCCGTGGAATTGGGTTCCGATTGCGTGTCGCTTTGGTCGGGGGTGCTGCACGCCTCGATTCCGGTGGCCGAGGCGTGGGAGCGATTGGTCGACGGACTGGGCGAGGTGCTGGACTATGCCGCTCATCGCGAGATGCTCGTTGGTTTCGAGCCCGAGCCCGGCATGTTGGTCGATCGGATGGCGTCGTTTGAATCGCTGTTGGCCCGGGTTGACCGCGAGAATCTGCGGCTGACGCTGGATATTGGGCATCTGCAATGTCAGGGTGAGACGCCGATCGATGCGGTGGTTCGTCGTTGGGCCGATCGTCTGGTGAATGTGCATATTGAAGACATGTGCGGGGGCATTCACGAGCATCGGATGTTTGGCGAGGGGGAGATTGATTTTCCGCCTATCTTGCGGGCGCTTGTCGACGTCGGCTACACTGGCGGGTTGTACGTCGAGTTGAGTCGGCACAGTCACGATGGCCCTAACGCCGCGAGAAAGGCGTTTGAGTTTCTGGGGGGAATGCTTGACGAAGAACAGGAAGAAAAGAAACGCTAATTTACGCTGATCTCCGCTAATACGGGGAGTTGGAGTGAGTTTGTCTTGTATCATTAGCTTTGTTTGGTGGGGCTCGCTGCGCTCGACCCACCCTACTTTTGCGCAAGAGAACCTGATTAGCGAAGATTAGCGTCGATTAGTGTTCCCTAATTGTCTTTTTTTACGGTGGCCCATGTCGAAACCTTTGATTTTGCTATCGATTCCCGCGTTGCGTGAGAAAGATGTCGCGGTGATGCCGAAGCTGCGTTCGCTGATGGCCGGCGGCGGGATTGCGAACCTGAAGCCGAGTTTTCCTTGCGTGACCTGCACGGTGCAGACCAACATGACGACCGGAGTGACGCCGGCCGAACATGGCGTGGTGGGCAACGGGTTTTATTGGCGGGAGAAGCGGAAGGTGGAGATGTGGACGGCGCCGAACGATTGCGTCGAACGTCCGCAGCTTTGGGATTTGCTATCGCATCACGGGCGCGGGCTGAGTTCGGCGATTTGGTTTCCGATGCACAGCAAGGGGGCCGAGGCCGATTTCATTTGCACGCCGGCGCCGATCCACAATCCCGACGGATCGGAATCGTTATGGTGCTATACGCGGCCGTTGGAGTTGTACGGCGAGCTGCGCGATGCGTTGGGCCATTTCCCGCTGATGCACTATTGGGGGCCGATGGCCAACGGGAAGGCGACGGCGTGGATTGCCGACTCGGCGGTGGCGGCGGCGCGTCGCTGGCAGCCGGATTTCTTTTATATCTATTTGCCGTTGCTCGATTATGCGCCGCAGCGGAACGGACCGGAGAGCGCGGCGGCCGACGCGGCCGTGGCCGAACTCGACGGGTTGATCGGTCGGCTGGCCGAGGGCATGAACGAAGCCTATGGCGATGAGATCGTATGGATGGTTGCGGGCGAATACACGATCACGCCGGTCGATCACGTCACGTATCCGAATCGCGTGTTGCGCGAGGAAGGTTTGTTGACGGTGCGCGAGACGGACGACGGCGAGGTGATCGATTTCGAGCAGAGCCAGGCGTTCGCGATGGTCGATCACCAATACTCGCACATTTTCGTAGCCGGCGGCGACGAGAAGCTGGCGGTCCGTGTTGCCGAGTTGTTTCGAGGCACGCCGGGCGTTGCCGAGGCGCTTGTCGGGACGCAGCGATTTCGGTATGGATTGGAGCACGCGCGAAGCGGCGAGGTGGTTTTGATTTCGACGCCGCGGAGTTGGCAGGCGTATTACTGGTGGCTGGAGGACGACCGTGCGCCGCGATTCGCGCGGACGGTGGACATTCATCGCAAGCCGGGCTACGATCCGGTCGAGTTGTTTTTCGATCCGGCGACGAAGAGCATTCCGCTGGACGCGACCTTGGTCAAGGGTTCGCACGGTGCGCCGGCGGTGGACGTATCACAACATAGCGTGTTGCTGTCGTCGGACCCGACGCTGGTTCCTGGGCCGGAGATTCGCGACACCGACGTGTTCGGCATCGTGCTGGGCCATTTTGGATTTGGAGTGCAATAGGAGAAGCGACGCGGTTATTTCTTGTTGTTGTCGATGCGTTCGCGGGCTTCGGCGGCCAACTGATTGAGGAACTTCTCGGTTTGCAGATAGACCTGCGCCGAGATTTCGGAGGCCATATCGGACAGCATGGCTTTCATCTGATCGGTCGCCTTGATCATATTCTGATAGTCTTCGACCGTCGGATTCGCTTTTCCGTTGGGTTCACGGCGATACGGGGCCTCGACGATGGCGCGTTGCGCGGCGAACTGGGTTTCGCACAAGATCGGCGGCCATCGGATGATGTCGGTGTCGGCCTTGTATTGGGTTTCGGTCGGTTGTTTGACCATTTCGGCGGCGGCAACTAGGGCTTCGGCGGAGGCCGAACCGCCGCCCGACGGCATCGCGCGTTGTTGGGCCATTTGTTGTTGCTGCACCTGGAACCACCAATCGCGATTCGACTGCTGCTGATTGTTGATTGCTTGCGAACGCATTTGGGCTTGCGTATCCAGCGTGTTTCGTATGTTGCTTTGCATCGAGGCCATTTGGCGGCTGGCGGCCAACTGGCCGGCCATCTGATCTTGAGCGTAGACGTTCCGGGTCACGGCGTTTTCCATGCCGGCCGAGTAGGCCCCCCACGCTCCGTAGCCGCCGAAGTAGCCGTATCCCGGCCAGAATTGCGCTTGGGCCGTGGGCGAGATGATGGCGAGGGCCAGGATCGAGAGGACGGTGGTTGCGAGTGTTTTGTTCATGGAATCAACTCCGCGGCATCATGTTTCGGCTTGATTGGCCGAGTCGAAGAACAGCGGCAGATCCGCCCGGCAAACGGTGCTGGGGCACCGCTGGCGTCGATCTGGTTGCGTTCTTTTTTGGTTTCGGAACACGAAGAAGTCTACGCCGCATAATGCGTCGAGGCAAGCAAGGCCGAGGGGTTCCTAAAAACCTTTGATTCTTCCATTTGGGGGGAGTCTTGCCGCCGTTGGTGAGCTATGATTAAACGGTCTGTATTTGACAAGAACCGCAAACCGCTGTTGTATTTGCCGGAGATGTAGCTATGCAACGTCATGTGTTTCGATCCCTCGCGATTGTTTTGTTGGCCGGGTCTTTTGCGGCGTCGGCCGAGAAGTCGGACGACAAGGCACTGGAAAAGGAGGTCCGTCAAGCGATCACCGCCGTTCAGGATTGTTTCAATCGGGGCGATGCCAAGGCGTTGGCCACGTGCTGGACGGCTGACGGCGAGTTCGTCGGTCCGCGAGGCGAGGAGATTGCCGGCCGGGAGAAGATCGAGGCGGCCTTCGCCGCGTTCATGAAGGCGAATGCGAACGCCAAGCTGCAACTTGGGATTACCTCGATCCGCCGCTTGGCGGAGGATGTCGTGTTGGTCAACCTGTTGAGCGAGATGACGCCCGCGCCCGAGGGCGTGGAATCCGAGCCGGTGTCGACCGTGGTTTTGGTGCGTCGTGACGGGAGTTGGCTGGTAGCGGACATGCATGAGAGCGTCGGCGCCGCCCCGGGCAACCGGGTGTATCTGAAACGGCTGCAATGGCTGGTCGGTCACTGGGCGGAAGCCGAGGGCGAGAGCGCTTTGGTCTCGGTGCATTGCTCCTGCGATTGGAATGCCAGCGGCAACTATCTGATCCGGAAGTTCTCGGCCGTTCGCAAGAGCGGCGTTGAGTTGAACGGCACGGAGATCATTGCCTGGGATCCGTGCGAACGCCGGATTCGTTCGTGGACGTTCAATTCGGACGGCAGTTTTGGCGAAAGCGTGTGGACCCGCGACGGCGACCGCTGGATCATCAAGCACACCGGCGCGCTGCCGAACGGCGGCGACATGTCGGTGACGTACTATGTTACGCCGGTCGGCGCCGACACGATGAAGATTGCGTCGAAAGATCGGCTGATTGACGGCAACACGCAACCGGAGTTGCCCGAGGTGACGATGAAGCGTCAAGCCGCGGCCGAGAAGGCGGCATCTCCGTCGGCCGAGCCAGCAACGAAGGTTCTGCCGTAGCCGGTTCTGTTGGACGGATTTTGATTTAGAGATGCGCGGTGGTTTGGTTGCGAAGCCGCAAGCGATTGATTGGATGGGTTGGTTGTGCCGGCACTGGCGGAGCCAGTGGCACGCATCGCGAAGCCGCAAGCGATTGATTGGATGGGTTGGTTGTGCTGGCACTGGCGGAGCCAGTGGCACGCTACGCCGTTAACCCTGTTGGAAACATAAAAAAATGGTCTTGATGCGTTAGCCACTTTTTGGGATTTGCGTGTTTTACCACAAACTCGCACCCCGAAAGGAGTCGGCCGTGACGCATCAAGACCAAG
>JAEWUR010000269.1 GCA_023397045.1 Planctomycetota bacterium | reverse complement strand
CAGCAGCGTGGCGGCCTCGATTCGGTCGGGAATCAGCCGATGCGACGCGCCGCCGAGTTGGTCGACGCCTCGAATTCGCAGCGTCGGAGCGCCGAGGCCGTCGATTCGCGCGCCCAGGGCGATCAGGAATCGGCCGAGGTCGACGATCTCGGGCTCGATGGCCGCGTTGCGGATCATCGTCTCGCCTCGGGCGAGCGTTGCGGCGCTCATGACGTTGGCCGTTCCGGTTACGGTTGAACCGCGAGGGCCGGCGAGATCGATCGTAGCGCCGGTCAGGCGTTTTGCGGAGGCCACGATGTAGCCATGTTTCAAGTGCAGGTCGGCGCCGAGTGCCGCGAGGCCTTTCAGGTGGAGGTCGACCGGGCGGTCTCCGATGTTGCAACCGCCGGGCAGTGGAACGATCGCCCTGCCGCGTCGGGCAAGCAGCGGTCCCAGCACGCAGAAGCCCGCCCGCATCTTACGGACGAGTTTTTCTTGGGCGCTGACGGGGCGGGAGATGGAGGATGTTGGATGGAGGATGGTGGATAGCCACGGACCGCCGGCTTCTTTTCCCGATGTTATGTGTATGCCAAGGCCGCGCAGGATGGCGATCTGCGTTTCGACGTCGGTCAGACGCGGTAGGTTTTCGAGGTGGACCGGTTCGTCGGCGAGCAACGTGGCGGCCAGGATTGGCAACGCGGCGTTTTTCGATCCGCTGCAACGGACCTTGCCGCACAAGGGGATGCCGCCGGTGATCGAAAAGTGGGACATGGTTTCCGAAAGGTCCAGCCCGTGAGTCTTTATGTGGAGACGAGTTTTTGTGCGGGCTCCGCAGCTCCGGCCGGTCGCCAATCAACGAGGTGGATTTCGACGCTCTGGCGACCGCGAAAATTGTTGATGACCGGTCGAAAGGCGATGTCGAGCGGGCCGGCAACGGCGGCAAGTTCGTCGGCCCAGTCGGCGCCGCCAAACGCAACGGCACGGAGCGTGACGCCGTGTTGCGACAGATTCAACGAGAGATGGCGGCCGCTGCTGCCGATCGCTTTGGGCTCGCCGGAAATGGTGACGCCGGAGGCACAGAGCAACGGTCGTGCGTTGCCTTGCCCGAACGGCGCAAGACGCTCGATTTGATATACCGTTTGGAGCGTGAACGCGCTCAACGGGGCTTCGACGTCGATAAAAAGTTCCGCGATTCGCTGGTCGTGGGAGATTCGCGTTGCGGCCGTTTCGCAAAAGGCGTTGCGGAACCCGGCGAGTTGGCGCTCTTCGATTTTGAGGCCGGCCGCGGCGGCGTGGCCGCCGTGGGCGACGAGGAACTCGCCGCAGTCGGCCAGAGCCGCATGCAGATCGAAGCCGGGGACGCTTCGGGCTGAGCCGACGCCGGGCCGCATGCCGGTCTTGTCCCAGGAAATCATGACGACGGGCCGGTGGAATCGATCGGCCAAGCGGCCGGCGACGATTCCAATCACGCCGGGGTGCCAATCATGGTCGGCCAGGACCAAGGCGGCGTCTTGCACCGGGTCAAACGATTCTTTGGCTTGCTTCGACGCGGCAAGCTGCATGCTTCGTTCGAGCGTTTGACGCGTGCTGTTGAGTCCGTCGATGTATTGGGCCAATTCCTGCGCGCGGTCGGGCCGATCGGTCACCAGCAGTTCGACGGCCAGTTGCGGCTGACCAAGCCGGCCGGCGGCGTTCAGTCGCGGCGCGATCTGGAAGGCGAGGTCTTCGGCGTCGAGACGCATTTTGCCGTCGGAATGTTTGCGAGGAGCGAGCTTGGCGATGTCCATCAAGGTGGACAGGCCGAGCGTCGGCATGTTGGCCAGACTTTCCAGTCCGTGGCGAACGAGGATTCGGTTTTCGTCGACCAGCGGAACGACGTCGGCGACGGTGCCGAGAGCGGCGAGCCCGACGGCCTGCACCAGAAAATCCTTCATTCGCGGGTTGACCCGTTTTGTGCCGCAGGCCTGTTGGCACAATGCCCAGGCAAGCTTCATGGCCACGCCCGAACCGCTAAGACCGCCAAACGGATAGGCCTGGCCAGGCAGTCGCGGGTGAACGATGGCCGAGGCTCTGGGGAGTTGCGGCCCGGGCTCGTGGTGATCGGTGACGATCAATTCGACGCCCAACTCGGCGGCCAATTCGGCTTCGGCACAACTGGCGATGCCGCAATCGACCGTGACCAACAGGTTCGTTTTGTTGTCGGCTTGGGATCGGATCGCCTCGGCGTTGAGGCCATAGCCTTCGTCGACGCGATGGGGAATGTAGTAGCTGACGTCGGCGCCGAGTAGTTTCAGGCAGAGCCAGAGGATGGCCGTGCCGGTCATGCCGTCGACGTCGTAGTCGCCGTAGACGACGATTTTCTGGTGGGCCGAGGCGGCCTCAATAATTCGGCGGGCGGCGTCGGTGCAGCCAGGCAAGGACTCGGGATCGCGCAGGGCCGAGAGTTTCGGGTCGAGAAAATCGCGCGCGGCAGCGGGATCCGTCACGCCGCGACAGATCAGCAGTTCGGCGACCACCGACGGAATGCCTGCCGCGCGTTGAAGCGTCGCGATGCGAGCAGGGTCGTGCGGATGGATTCGCCAGCGCTTTGCCATGGAGTCAGTCTTCAGGGGTCAGCGGCCAAAGGTCAGCGATTGGAGGGAGTCTGTTGGAAACAGCCGCTCCTGATCCCCGGCCCCCTTTTCTTTCTGACGCCAAAATGACCGCTACTTCTTCTTTTCAGCGTGTTCGGTATGTTTTCGGAGCCGGGGGCAATACTTTTTGATCGACAGTTTTTCGCCGCCGGGCTTCTTGCGCAAGGTGTAGTTATAGTCGCCGGTTTCCTTGCAGACCAGAAACACGCTTTCCGCCTTCTTTTTGCTCTTCGCCATTGAAAAAAACTCTCCAGACCAACCGGACCAGAACGATTTTGCAAAACACGGCCCGCCGGCCAGGGCCTTTTTTGGCGGCGGTCGCCCTTTTTGGAAC
>JAEWUR010000261.1 GCA_023397045.1 Planctomycetota bacterium | reverse complement strand
GGTTTAGCCTCTTCGGCCGGCTTTTCTTCCTGCAGCATCGAGACCAGCTTGAACGGCGACGATTGTTTGACGCTCGACGAGTCCTTGTTCTCTTCTTCCGGCTTCTTCGGTTCCTCGGCGGCCGGCGTTTCTTGCTTCGGCTCTTCCTTCACTTCGCCTTCTTTCGGTTCATCGTTCTGGACTTCGTCGGGCTTCGCTTCTTCCTTCGCGGGCTCGGCGGGCGTTTCCTTGTCGGCTTCCGCAGCTTGTTTGGCCTTGGCTTCCTCCTCGGCCTGCTTCGCCTTGGCCTCTTCGAGCTTCTTCTCCATCTCCTGATAGGTCGCCTTGTTCTTCTCGTAACGCTGTTGGATCTCTTCGTCCGTCACCGCGTCAAGAAACTTCTGCTGGTCCGCTTTGAACCATTGCAACGCGACCTTCTGGGGTTCGCGGAATCCCGGCTCGGACGAGTCGGGACGGGCGTACGCATCTTTGTATTGCTCGAAGAATTCCTTCAACTGCTCGTCGGTCGGGTCTTCGACTTGATCGGTGAAGGCCGCGACGTCGAGGGCCGCCGCTTTGATCGTCGCCATTTTCTTCACCCGATTGAAATAATCCCAGCGCTCGGAGGGCGTCACGCCTTCGAGGCTCACCAGAAACATCTGGCGAAGCTGCTGGGCCATCAGTTCGTCACGCATCGCCTTGAAGAACTGAACGACGGTGAATCCCGAACGTTTCAGTATGCCCAACAGGTCGGCCGACTTGACCGAATCGCGAGTCCACATCTTGAGAAACGCCTTCACGGCGTCGTCACTGACGACCATGCCCATCTTTGACGCATGTCGGGCGAGAAGCCAGATCGTCACGACTTCTTTTTCCGTCGCGGGTCGGAAGGTGTTTTCCACGATTCGGCCGGCCATGGCGGGCGGGAAGCCTGCCAATTGTCCCAGGTCGGTCAAAACGGCCAACACCCGGCGATGCTCGGTCAGCAGACCGTGGATCTGCGATTCCTTCAGATCGCCGAACTGCGACGACTTCACCACGACCGCGTTCGCCGGTCCAGGCTCGCGCATGCCCAAGTTGTCGCCGAGGATCGGAAGAAACACGAAGGCGAACATGACCATCACGCCGAGCACGGCGAACATCGTCTTCTGATTCCTGCGAAATACCGCAAACGGGCTAGCCATCGCGTTTAATCCTTCCGTAGAGGGGTTTTGGTATCGTTTTAGAAAAAAGGTCGCCGAAGGACGGGTTTCCTATAAATCTGCGGCCTATGGTTGTTCGATTGCCGGGCGACGGCTCTCCAGAACGCCCAAGGGCGGGAAACTCGGCTTGACAAACCGGCCTCCGGGGGAGTAATGGTTAGCCTTTTACCATCATCCATCGTAATCCAGCAATTCTAAATGGGTTGTGGACAAATGCAATGCCAATTCGCCGTCGCTTGCATGGTTCCCAGGAGCCGATACAATCCGAGATTCCGTCACCCTGGTTGACGCATATTAAGCAGATTGCCGAAAAGACAACATGGCTAAAAAAAACCAAGCCGAAGCCGGAACCTCATTGGTCATCGTCGAGTCGCCTGCAAAGGCGCGAACGATCGGCAAGATCCTCGGGCGCGGCTACACCATCGAAGCGAGCATTGGCCATATTCGCGATCTGCCGCAGGGAGCCAAAGAAGTTCCCGAAGAGTTCAAGAAGGAGGAATGGGCCTACCTCGGCGTCAACGTCAACAGCGACTTCGAGCCGGTCTATGTGATTCCCCGCGAGAAGACTCAACAGGTGCGCAAATTGAAGGCGCTCATGAAAGACGCCAAGGACGTCTATCTGGCGACGGACGAAGACCGCGAGGGAGAGGCCATCAGTTGGCATTTGTTCGAAGTTCTTCGGCCGAAGGTTCCGGTTTGGCGGCTGGTCTTCCACGAAATCACCGAGGAAGCGATTCGCGAGGCGTTGAAAAACCCTCGGCAGATCGACGACAACCTCGTTCGTGCGCAGGAGGTCCGCCGCATCGTCGACCGGCTCTATGGCTACGACGTTTCTCCGTTGCTCTGGCGCAAGGTGCGGCCGCGTCTGTCGGCGGGCCGTGTCCAAAGCGTTGCGGTGCGTCTGATCGTCGAGCGCGAGAAGCAGCGCATGGCGTTCGTCGCGGCCACCTATTGGGATTTGCTTGGCACGTTTGCGAAGTCGCAAAACGGCGGTCCTTCGTTCCAGGCGGAGCTTACGTCGGTTGGCGGCCGTCGCGTTCCGGCCAGCCGCGATTTCGATTCTTCGACCGGCAAGCTGAAGGATCCCGGCTTGTTGTTGATGGACGAGCGCCAGGCACGCGAATTGTTGGCCAAGATCGCCGGCCAGCCGTGCCGTGTGGCGAACTTGGAGGACAAGCCGTACACGACCCGGCCATATCCGCCGTTTACGACCAGCACGTTGCAGCAGGAAGCGAACCGAAAATACGGTTTCACGGCCCGGCACACGATGCAAGTGGCGCAGGCGCTGTACGAAAACGGCCACATAACTTATATGCGTACCGACTCGACCAATTTGGCGTCGGTTGCGATCGATGCGGCGCGAAAACTCGTGGCGTCGCAATATGGCGACCAGTACCTGCCGTCGTCGCCGCGCTACTATCAGACGAAAGTCAAGAATGCCCAAGAGGCCCACGAAGCCATCCGCCCGGCCGGTCATCCGTTCGATCTGCCCGAGACGATTCGTAACCGGCTTAGCCCCGACGAGTTCAAGCTGTACGATCTGATCTGGAAACGGACGATTGCCAGCCAGATGACCGATGCGCGTGGTCGCCGGCTGACGATCACGGTCCAGGCCGACGATGCGCTGTTCCAGGCCTCGGGCAAGACGATCGAGTTTCCCGGATATCTTCGGGCGTATGTCGAAGGTTCGGACGATCCGGAGTCGGAGTTGGCCGATCGCGAGACGGTTTTGCCGTCGGTCTCGGTGGGCGAGTCGCTCCGATGCGTTGCCGTCGAGCCGAAGAGCCACACGACGCAGCCGCCGAATCGATACAGCGAAGCGGCGCTGACTCGAGCGCTGGAAGAGATGGGCATCGGCCGGCCGAGCACCTACGCCTCGATCATCGATACGATTCTGGCGCGCGAGTATGTGTTCAAGGCCAAGCGAGGCAACGTGTTGGTGCCCACATGGACGGCGTTTGCGGTCTCGCAGCTTCTGGCCGAGCATCTGCCCGAACTGGTCGATTACCAATTCACCGCCGAGATGGAAGACGAACTCGACGCGATCAGTCGCGGCGAGATGAATTACGTCGACTATCTTCGGGGTTTTTATTTTGGCGACGGGCATCCGGGGCTCAAGCAGCTTCTTACCGACAAGGTCAACGAGATCGACGCTCGAAGCGTGTGCAGCATTTCGATCGGCAAGCCCGAGGGCGAAGGCGATCGGGCGGGCGAGATTTTCGTTCGCGTCGGGCGTTTCGGACCGTTTCTCGAACAGGGCGATCGTCGCGCGAGCCTGCCCGACAAGCTGGCGCCCGACGAGTTGACGCTCGACATGGCCGTCGAGATGCTCGACAAAGCGCAGCAAGGCGACGAGCCGCTTGGCATCTGCCCGGACACGCACAAGCCGGTGTTCGTCAAGATCGGGCGTTTTGGCCCTTATGTTCAGCGCGGCGATGGCGAGGATGGCGAGAAGCCGCAGAACGCGTCGCTGTTGAAGGGCATGGAGCCGGAGAGTCTGACGCTCAACGACGCCGTGCGGTTGTTGTCGCTGCCTCGGACGCTGGGCGACCATCCGGAGTCGAGCGAGCCGGTGGTGGCCCACAACGGACGATTCGGCCCCTACGTGAAATGCGGCGACGAAACGCGTTCGCTGCCGGCCGAGTTGTCGCCGTTGGACATCACGTTGGAACAAGCGTTGCATCTGTTGGCACAGCCGAAGTCGCGGCGGGGCGCGGCGAGTCCCAAGGAGCCGGCCAAGACGTTCGAGGTTTCGCCGGTCACGAACCAGCCGGTCCGGTTGATGCAAGGCCGTTACGGACCGTATGTCAGCGATGGCGAAACGAACGCCTCATTGCCGCGCGGCGTGACGGTCGAAGAGGTCACGTTCGAGTATGCGTTGAACTTGCTGAAAGAGCGAGCCGAGTCGGGCGCGACGAAGAAGAAGGCCCCGAAAAAGGCCGCTCCCCGGTCGGCGAAGAAGACCGCCAAGAAGGCCGCGAAAAAGACCGTCAAAAAGGCGGCGAAAAAGGCTCCTGCACGCAAGAAAAAGGCGTAATGGGCCGTCTTTCTCAATAATTCTCTTCTGCCGGCGAATTCTCTAGTAGGATTTCATTATTGAGGTCTCAGAAAAGTAATGCCGGGAGGCCGACCAACGGGAGGCCGGTGAACAGGAGTTTTCGGCCATGAACCACCCGACATTATTTACCTGAGCATCAAGAGACGTGCGGTGAGGGACGGGTTTCGTTTTCTGAACGAAATAGGATCCCCCCCGATAAAACGCCGGCGCATGACTGCCAATTTTCGCCGGCGTCAGGTATATTGGCGATGGTGCTATCGTCTCGTTTTCATTGAGCCATTCACAAAAGGAACTCTCTCATGCGACGACTTCTTCTCGTGGTTCTCGCGGTCGCGGTTTTCCATCTGCCCCTCGTCAACCTCCAGGCCGAGCCGGAAACGCCGACGCAGGAAGTCGCCGCCCAGGCGGCCGATCAACCGGACGCTCAAGCAGCGCAGCCCGCCGAAGCTGCCAAGGCTGAGGAGAAGGCCGAGGAGAAGGCCGAGGAGAAGGCGGAGGCCAAGGGCGATGAGAACAAGGACGAGCAGCCCAAGGAAGAAGCGAAGCCTGACGAGGCTAAGAAGACGTCGAAGTCGAAAAAGGCCGACAAGGCCGCATCAGAGAAAAAGCCCGCCATCGTCCTGCTGACGATCAAGGGCGAATATCCTGAGACCACCAGCGCAAGCGGACTGTTCGGCGAGATGCAGCCGTCGCTGGCGAAGCTGGTCCAGCGCATGGACGCCGCGGCCGCCGACGACAACGTTGCCGCCGTTTGGCTGAAGATCGAGAATCCGGCGATCGGCCGCGCGAAGATCTACGAGTTGCGGGCGGCCATCGCTCGGCTGCGAAAGGCCAAGAAGCCGGTCTATGCCGAGTTGACTACGGCGAGCAGCCCCGAGTTTCTGCTGGCCGCCGCATGCGACAAGGTGATGATGCCGCCGTCGGGCATGTTGCTGATTCCCGGCGTCCGGGCCGAGGTTACGTTCTTCAAGGGTTTGCTCGACAAGCTCGGGCTGCAGTTTGACGCGTTGCAGATGGGCAAGTACAAAGGCGCCGCCGAACCGCTGACGCGCAACGAGATGAGCGAGCCGCTGCGGGAAAGCTACAACGCGCTGGTCGATGACATCTACAACGATCTGATCGCGACGGTTGCCGCCGACCGAAACTTGAAGGACTATCAGGTCAAGACGTAT
>JAEWUR010000260.1 GCA_023397045.1 Planctomycetota bacterium | reverse complement strand
GGCATGGCGTCGGGACTGCCAAGGGTGAGCGGGCCGATGCCGCTGCGATGCTCGCTAAGCGACTCCCAGAGAGCCTGCTTGGTGTTGCCCAAGGGCGAAATCAGTCCCATGCCCGATATGACGACTCGACGCTGCGCGGATCCCATGCAATAGTCCCTCTCGAATGTTGGTTGCCCATTTTAATACAGCGTCGCGTCGGCGTCGAGGGCGAACATCCTCTTTTCACCCCCATTCGTGTGCAATACAACAGCCCCCATGAACATGGCCATCGAGAGACAACAGAGCAACGACTTCCAGTGGGCCGTGGGGGAGCGGAGCATGTTTTTCGAAGAGAAAGGCTCTTTGCACTCGACGTTCCATCGAATGGCCCAACGATTGAAGGATTTGCGCGTACCCTATGGCTGTTCCAACGATTCGTGCCGTTACCGGCGCCTGTGTTTGGTGTCTTCGGCGACGGGAATTATCGTTTGCAGCCGATCTGTTGTATATCGAATTAAACAGGAATGACAAAAATCTATCGCGTCACATCCTCGGGCAGTTTGCCGAGCACTGCCCGTTCAACTTCTTTGGACAATTGTCGGGCCTTTTCGGCCACCTCTCGTCTCGGCCAGAATTGATCATCGTATCTCGATTCGACGGCATAGGGAGTCAACGGCTCAACGATAGCCGTTAAACTGCGTAGTGACGCATCCACTCCGGCAGCAAGTTCGACAAGCTTCACCAGATTGTGAGTCGGAGGAAACGTCACTGCGAAGTGCGTCAGATAGGCCTTCAAAAGTCTCTCCGCGGCCTGTTGGGAGTGAAAACAGGCCGTATCGAAACTGTCGGCGGCAATCAGTGCATCGACTGCCGTCATGTCGCTCCGGGCTTTCTTGAGCCAGCCTCGCGTAAGGTCATTCCGCTCTCTCATAAAGCACCTTTCCTTCGCGGACGGCCGTCGTTACGAACGCTTGAGGAACCTCCTGCCATTCCTCGATCTCGGCGGGCGTGTAAACCATGACTTCAACTTCGATGGGCATGTCCGCCAATGCCGTATAAATGGGCGCTGAACGTTCGTGACGCGGATTGCTCGATTCCCGAACCACCAGCAAGTCGAAATCACTGTCGGGCCGTGCATCACCGCGAGCGCGGCTGCCGAAGAGAATTACCTTCATCGGATCGATGACTCGCACAATACGACGAATGATCTCCGCGAGAATTCCAGCGTCGATTTCCACAATGCTGGCCATAATGCAGTCACTCCGAAATCAATGGCCCTTCCAACAATTCTACCCTTTTGTTCATTCGCAATGCGATCACGGCAAGGGCGGCATGACGCCCGTGAGGACCAAGTACCACCGGGTGCAATGAAAAAACACGGGCGCGGCGAAGCAGAGCGAGTCGATTCGGTCGAGCACGCCGCCGTGGCCTTCGACCAGGGTGCCATAGTCCTTGACGCCTCGGTCGCGTTTGATGGCCGACATCGTGATGCCGCCGGCGAAGCCCATCAGAGAAATCACGGCCGACATCAGTGCGGCCATCCACCAGTGGACGCCGTGGAACGGGGTCGCCCACCACAGCACGGCCCCGATCAGCGTGACGCTGGCCGTTCCGCCCAACAGTCCCTCCCAGGTGCGCGTCGTGTTGATCGTCGGCACGATCACGTGTTTGCTGGGAATCTGCGACCAGGCGTATTGCAGCGCGTCGCTCAGTTGAACCATCAGAACGAAGAAGAAGAGCAACCGGACGCCGCCGCCGGTGTCGATCTGGCCGTCGTCGAGTCTCGGCAGCGGAAGCATCAGCAGCGCCGGGGCATAGCTGAGGCAGTAGACCGAGATCAGCAAGCCCGCCTGGATCTTGGCCGTCCGTTCCAGGAAGCGTTTGAAGTCGCCGGCCATCGCGATTCGCGCCGGAATGAACAGAAACGCATAGACGGGAATCACGATGCTATACAGTCCGTAATAGCCGGTGCCCACCAGCACATATTGGAGCGGCGTGAACAGGAAGAAGACCCAGAACAACGTGCGATGGTCGCCCGGGCGCGTGGGGGTCAGCGTGATGAACTCGCGGAGCGCCCAGAACGAGATCAAACCGAAAAGCACCAGGGTGGCGACATGTCCGACCAGAAACGCGGCGGCCAACACGGCGAACAGAATCCACCACGCGCGCACGCGCAGGTGGAACGTTTCGAGGATGGCCGGGTCGAGGCTGCTTTCGGAGCGACGTTTCAGCACCTTGACGACGGCCCAGGCGGTGCCCAGCAACAGCAGGACCGCTCCAATCAGGCTCAAGGTTCTTGCATCGAAGATATTCATAACGTCGCACTTCTTCCGTTCGTTTACTCCAGCTCTTTCAAGCGTTTGACCGCTTCACGAGCCCGACGCAGAAAATTCACCTTCGACTCGCCCGCTTCGAGCCACATCGGCGGACCAAAACTGATGCAGCTCAACATCGGCACCGGCAACACCTCGCCCCGCGGCAGGATGCGGTTCATATTGTCGATATGCACGGGAATCAGTTCCAGATCGGGCCGCTTCTTGCAAAGGTAATACAGCCCGCTCTTGAACTCGCGGATTTCGCTTCCTTCGTTCCGCCCACCCTCGGGAAATATGATCATCGAGTACGTATTGCCGATCTCGCGAATGATCAGGTCGACCGGGCTCTGGTGGACCTTGATCTCCTCCCGGTCGATCAAGATCGCATTGAACAACTGGTTGGCGAAGTATCGGCGGACCGCGCCCTTGGTCCAGTAATCCTTCGCGGCGACCGGCCTCGTGATCATCCGCACCGCCTGCGGCAGCGACGCCCAGACCACGATCGGGTCGAGATGGCTCGTGTGATTGGCGAAATAGACTCTCTGGCAGGTGTCGGGCTGGGAGTCGATCCACCGAACACTGGCCCCACTGAGGAAACGGGCCAACAGGGCTAAAAAATTCCTCGTGAGATTTGTATCCATGCGCCGTCACCTGTCAGGGCGTTATCGTACCGTCCGAGAACGTGCAAGCCAAGTCCCCCGGGGGGGGTAGAGGTCACGGGACGGGGGGCGGGGGATTTAGGGGGAATGTAGAATGATGAATGTAGAATGATGAATTATGAATGAGGAATGAGGAATGCAAAACAACGATCATTCATCGTTCAGCATTCCGCATTCATCATTATTGTATTCGTTTGTTCCTCGGTTCTCGTTCCGCGTCGCTTTCGGCATTTTCCGGCATAGATGTCCGTGATCAAATCCTCGTAACTGCGAACCATCCGATCGATCGACCACTGGGCGATTACGTGCTCGCGGCCGGCACGACCCATCGCCGACGCCCGGGCGCGATCGATCAATAGCTCGATCGCACGGTTGGCCATCGCCAGGGAATCACCCGACGTCACGAGATAGCCCGTTCGTCCTTCCAGCACCGTCTCGGCCACCGATCCGACGCGCGTCGCGA
>JAEWUR010000211.1 GCA_023397045.1 Planctomycetota bacterium | reverse complement strand
ACGCTGCCGGCCGAGTCCAGGACGTTGCCGAACCGGACCGTGATGAATCGGGTGGCCGATCGGCCGGCCAACGACTGGATATAGATCTCGGCCACGCGCTTGCACGCGCCCATCACGCTGGTCGGATTGACCGCCTTGTCGGTCGAAACCATCACGAACGATTCGACGCCGTATTCGAGAGCCAGGTCGGCCAGTCCTCGCGTTGCGGTCACGATGTTCCGCACCGCCTCCTGCGGATGATCTTCCATCAGCGGCACATGCTTGTAGGCCGAGGCATGAAAGATCACGTGCGGCCGGTGCTGCATCAACAGGTGCCGCATGCGATGTTCGTCGAGCACGTCGGCGATGCAAACGTCGATGTCCTTTCCGGCGGCCATCGGGCGCAATTCGCGTTCGAGGAAAAATTGCGACGTCTCGCTCCGGTCGACCATCACGATTCGCAGCGGATCGAATTGCAGCAACTGCCGGCAAATCTCCGAGCCGATGCTCCCGGCGCTGCCGGTCACCAGGATCACCCGGCCGTCGATCCACTGGCGAATGTTTTCGATGTCCAGCAAGACGGGTTCGCGCTGAAGCAGGTCTTCGATCGAGACGGGCCGCGGCTGGAAGGTGACGCTGCCCTCGATCAACTGCTGATAGTTCGGCATGATGCGCACTTCGCAGGCGTTCCGCCGCGCGGCATCGACCAGTTGACGTAATTGTCTTCCGGGAAGCTCGCCCTGAACGACGAGCACCTGTTTGATCTTGTGTTGCCGGATGATCCGCCCGGCGTGTTTGCAGTTTCCGAGAATCGGGATTCCCTCGATGCGCGACCCGGGAATTTTCGTGTTGGCGTCGAGAAATCCCGCGATCTGATACCGGGGACGCTGAATCCGGCGGACGACCCTCGCCATCGAGACGCCCGTGTCGCCGGCGCCGGCAATAAGGACGCGGATCCGTCCGGATGACGGGAGCAGCAGCCATCGCATCTCATGCGCGCCGCGCAGAAAGGATCGCGCGCCGCCGAGGACGACAAGGGTCGTTCCCCAATCGATCAGCAGTACGCTGCGCGGGATCGAAGGGATCGGGGTCAGCAAGTACAAGATCCCCATCAACGTCACGAGGCTGCCCGTAACTGCCCGGACCAAGCCCAGCAAATCGTAAAAGTTCACCGGACGGCGCCAACCCTTGCACGCATGGGTGGCCACGAACCAGAGCGTCTTGATCGCGAGGACCCAGCCGACCGTGTCGGCGAAGAGCTGCCATTCTCGCCCCTCGACCCGGCATTCAAATCGCAGCCAAATGCTGAGGTAGTAAATCCCCGCGAAGACCGGCAGCAGCAAGAGCGCCGTCAGCAGGTGAAAATGTTGTCGCCAATAAAGGGAGTAGTTTTTCATCCGATTCTGCCCGTTTTTTTAAACGACCGCCGCGTTCCGCGCGCCGACCGTGTTTGGTTTGGACGCTCTTCTCTCGATCAAACCAAGTCGAAAATCATGCCACGCGCCGAGGAACGATCAGCGTGTGAGGTTCCTCGTCGGTGCTTTGCGTTGCGTCGTTCTCGAACGGCAAAGGAGACTCCGCGCCGCCGTCGGCCGCGTCGTGTCCGTAGGCTTCGCCATTCCCGTAGCCGTATCCATAGTCGTAACCGTATCCGTAGCTGTGATAGCCGTAGTACCCGTGTTCGGCCTCCGATCCCGTGCGATTGACCACCAATCCAAGCACGGGAATCTTCATCAATTCGAGCCGCTCGGCAACCCGAGTGACCAGCCGGCGACGATTTTTGGCCGGCTGCACCACGAGGATCACCCCGTCGACCAATCGGCCGATGATCGCCGTGTCGGTCGTGGCCAACGTCGGAGGACTGTCGATCAGGATCAGATCGTAGTTCGATTCGGCCCAGGCGAGCAACTGGGAGAGCCGCGGCCCCGACAACAGCTCGGACGGGTCGGTCGGACGAGGTCCGGACGGGATGATGTCCAACCCCGCGATGCCTGACGGGCGGATGTGACGCCCGACAACGGTGCCGATATCGCCTTCCGTCCGCAAAACCTCGCTCAAGCCCAACGGGCCGCGCATCTCCATCAGCGTCGTCAGTCCGGGCCGCCGCAGGTCCGCATCGATCAGCAGCGTGCGTTTCTCGGCCTGGGCATAACAGGCGGCCAGATTCGCCAACATCGTCGTCTTGCCGTCGCCCGGCTCGGCGCTGGTGACGACGATCTGCCGCGCGTCGGGATAGGTCAACGTCAACGCGGTTCGCAACGTCCGGAAGCTCTCGCTGGCCACCGAGGTCGGCAACGCATTCGTGACCAACGCCTGCGGACCGGTCGCCGCCGGCGCCGCGAGTTGTTGAATCATCGAAAGCAGAGGCAGTCCGAGTCGGGCCTGCAATTCGTCGACCGATCGGAAGCGGTCGTCGAGCGAGTCCACAAGGGTGACGATGCCCAGCGACAGACCAAAACCTCCGACAACCGTCACCAGCGCGACAAGAATCAGCCGGGGCGAAACGGGCGTCGGATCGACCGTCGGTTCGTTGATCACCGCCACGCGCACGTCCTGCCCGTCCTGCTTCAGGTCGAGCGACGCGATCTGATTCAACAAGACGTCGTTCATGTCGCCAAGACGCT
>JAEWUR010000193.1 GCA_023397045.1 Planctomycetota bacterium | reverse complement strand
GTCCTGTTGACGTTCGTCCGCTGGTGGTTCCTGGTGCGAGCGCTCGATATCCCGTTTCGTTTGCCCGACAGCATCCGGATCAGTTTCTGGGGCTACCTGTTCAATCTTCTGCCGCTTGGCATTGTCGGCGGCGATCTGGCCAAGACGGTGATGCTCAGCCACGAGCACCCCGGCAATCGGGCGAAGGCGCTGGCCTCGGTGCTGGTCGATCGCATCATTGGGCTTTACGTTCTGTTCCTCGTGGTGACCGCCGCGATTCTGTTGACCGGGTTCTGGCGCATCGATCTCGGCCGATTCAACTGGATCTGCCCGACCGTTTATATCATCGCGGCCGTCAGCACCGTCGGGATGGCCGTGGTGCTCGGGCCCGATCTGAGCAACGGGCGGTTGATCTCGGCGATCGGCTCGATTCCTCGCGTCGGCCCGCCGCTGGAAAGCCTGATTAACGCCGTGCGGATGTACAACTGCCGGCTAAGCATCCTGGCGTTGGCCTCGGTGCTGACCGTCGGCGTGCATTGCTCCTTCGCGGTCGGTTGTTATCTGATCGCATGCGGACTGCCGGGCAACCATCTTTCGCTGGCGCAGCATTTCGTCGTGATGCCGCTGGCCTCGGCGATGGGCGTCGTGCCGTTGCCGGCCGGCCCGTTCGAGGCGGTCCTCGAACTGCTCTATTCCGCGGTTCCCGTCGCAGGGCCGAAAATCGCCGCAGGCCAAGGGTTGGTCGTTGCACTCGTCTACCGGCTGATCACGGTATTGATCGCACTGCTAGGCACGCCCTACTACTTCCGCAACCGCAAGGAAATGGCCGAAGTCATGCACGAGGCCGAAGAATAGATCTGTAAGCCATGAATCACGTCCCCTCTCCCTTTGGGAGAGGGTTAGGGTGAGGGCTGTCGTGGTGCTGTGGGCAAGGATGCTGTTATTGCGCCGGGTGGCCCTGATAGCTCGGCTATCTGGGCGGCGAAGCCGCAAGAGGTTTTTTCCCGAGAGATGACGACTGCTCTTGTGCCTTCCGGCGGACAACAAGCTCCCCTCTACCTTCTGTCTTTGGCAGCGGGGCAAGCAATAATCTCCCCTCTCTCTTTGGGAGAGGGGAAGGGGGTGAGGGCGGTCTGTCGGTGAAAAAGGGTGGCGGTTTCCGTCGCCCACTCACCCCTCGTGGCACTTCACCAAGCTGATCGTCTTGTACTGGGCGATCTTTTCGGCGCCTTTCAGATCGACCAACTCGATCAAGAACGCGCAGCCCACGACGATCCCGCCGGCCTTTTCGACCAATCGGCAGCAGGCCTCGACCGTACCGCCGGTGGCCAGCAGGTCGTCGACCACCAACACCTTCGCGCCGGCCGGAATGGCGTCGGCGTGGATCTCCAACGTGTCGCTGCCGTATTCCAGATCGTAGGTGAACGATTGCGTCTTAAACGGCAGCTTGCCCGGCTTGCGGATCGGCACCAGCGCGGCGTTCAACTCGAGCGCCATCGGCGCGGCGAAGATGAACCCGCGAGCTTCGGCCGCCGCCACGATGTCGATCTTTTCGGTCCGGAACGGATTAGCCATCTCGACCACGGCCGTCCGAAACGCCGCCGGCGAGGCCAGCAGCGTCGTGATGTCGCGAAACAGGATCCCAGGCTTCGGGAAGTCGGGAATGCAGCGGATATAGTCGTTCAAGTTCAATTCGGTCATGGCAATGCGTGGATTGGAATTGACGTCCCCTCTCCTTTTGGGAGAGGGCAAAAAACCGTCCCCTCTCCCTTTGGGAGAGGGGCTAATGGTCTATCCAATTCAAGATCACGAATGGATCAAACATCGTAACCCGAAGCGTAAGCGAGGGACAGCCTCGCTTACGCTTCGGGTTGCGATTCTGTCACACCGAGTCTCCATTAGTAACGACGATCTGGACAGACCACTAGGGGTGAGGGCTATTGGCAGCGTGCCATAATATCGGAAACCACCCGGCCCAACAAGTGCGGCCAACTCACCCGAAATCCGCCCTCAGCCATCGTCGATAGGCGTCCCAGGTAATCAATACGCCGACCAGAACCAGCGCAACGCCAATCCCGACGACCATCGGCGATATTTCCCATGGCCGCGTGATGAATGTGCTCATCGGGACAATCGCCGCGGGAAAGAGGATCATCATCACAAGAATGATTGCCCACTGGGATCGATATCGCAGGAACCAGGCGAAGACGCCGAAAAGCAGCACCTGCACCACGGCCGCGAAGGCCGCGGCGCGAAAGAGCGTCGCATAGGGCACCGGCTGCGGACCGAGCGTCATCCACCAGACCAACAAGGTCGCGCTCACCGTTGCCCACAACAGAAACAGGCTCGAAATGGCCGCAAGCCCAAGCTGCCGAAAATAGGTTTTCCGATCCACCGGCAGCATCAACTCGAATCCCAGCGACTTCGCTTTGGTCAGCACGCCCATCGTTGCCCCCAGCGGGATAAAAACCAGCGCGAACGCCACCATCATCAAGTCCGGCGACGGCGAGTGCGGCGAAACCGGTCGGTCCAACGGAACCCATAAACTGAACGACTGAACGTAAATCAAGGCCGCGAGGACCCACATCACAAGCCCCCAGCCGTAGGCCATTCCCGCACGCCAGCGGCAGATGGCCGACCATCGCGACACGCTTGCCCGACCGGCATGGCGCACCAAAATGGCGATCTGGTGGTCGCTCACCCAGTTTTGCAGCCTTCTTGAAATGGGGTCCTGCGCATCTTTCATGCCGATGAACTGCGGCCTGTTGCCGGCCTGCTCCCAGTTGATCCATCGATACTCGGGCATTTCCTCGCGAAGCCCGAACAGCCGCATGCCGCCCCAGATCGCCATGGCCGTGCCGAGCGCCAGAACCCCGGCGGCGGCCGGTTCGCAATCGCCGGTGACCAACTGTTGAACCATTGCCCGGCCGGTCTCCGTCGACGCTCCGAAGATCAGGATCAACACGAGCCAACTGAACCAGCCCGAAAGGAATAACAGCGACCAGAGAATCGCGCTGAACGCCAGAATCGCGACCGCCACGAAACCGATGGAATGCCAGCCGACCCACCATGTGAACAATGCCGGGAACACCACCGCGAAAACCAGCGCAAACGCCGTGGCGATGACACCATGAACCCGCCGAAAATCGGGCATCACATGCGCCCGGGGATCGGTGAACTGCTCCTTGACGTGAATCGTCAGCAGGAAGAACAGGACCCCAAACGGCATGAGCTGCTGCATCGCGAAGTTCTGGTGATTTCCGCAACGGCCCGAGACGAAAAGCATGGGCACGAGCGATCCAAGTACGAAAATCCAAGACGCGCCGGTCTTCCACGATGAAAACGGCCGCCGCAGATACGTCAACGCGACTTGACAATAGGGATTGTTCGACATGCGACACTCCTGTTTTGAACAGCAGGAAACCGAGAAGACAGGGGGAACTATTGGGTCTCAACAAAAACAAATTAACGTGGATTAGCGAAGATTAGTGTTCCTTGTCCTTTCCTGACCTCGATTCTCTCCTGTTCGAACTTCCTTTTTGATTAACCGTTGCACATCTCCAGAAAACTATCTTCCAGGTTGACGCGTGTTTGTTCTTTCAGCTCTTCCAGAAGCCCTTGCCAGGCGATCCGCCCGGATTTCAAGATCGCCACGCGGTCGGCCACGCGCTCCAGGTCGGATGTGATGTGCGTTGAGAACAGCACCGTGCGTTTGCCGGGCTCGGCCAGGTCGATAATCATCTGCAAAAACTGCCGCCGGGCCAAAGGATCGAGGCTGGCCGCCGGTTCGTCCAAAATGAACACATCGGGATCGTGACCAACGGCCAACAGGATCGCGACCTTCTGCAACTGACCGACCGACAGCAGACCGATCCGATCGTCCAGCGGGATGTCCCAGTCCTTGACGAGCTTCGCGACCAGATTGTCGCTCCAATTCGGATAGAACGCGGCCGTGTAATCGAGGAGGTGCCGCACTTTCATCCAGGGATACAGATTCACCGTCTGCGGCACGTAGCCGATGCGCATTTTGGCCTCGCCGCTAAGCGTCCACGACGGCTCGCCGAGCAATCGGCATTCGCCTTCCTGCGGACGAATCAGTCCCATCGCGCATTTGATCAACGTCGTCTTGCCCGCCCCGTTGGTGCCAAGCAGTCCGAGGACCGATCCCCTGGGCACGGCCAAGTCGAGGCCCGTCAGAACGTGTTTTCTGCCGTACGATTTCACGATGCCGCGCAGATCGATGACCGCATCGCTCATGGTTTGGTTCCTTGCTGAAAAGAGTCGTCTAGCAATTGGTGTAGTTCTTCCGGCTCGATGCCAAGTGTTTTGGCTAGTTCGGCTGCGCGGGCGATCTGCTCGCGGAGCAATTCGCGTTGGGCCTGCATCTGGCCGCTGGGGATGCGATCGGCCACAAAGGTGCCGTCGCCGTGGCGCCGCTCGAGAAGTCCCTCGGCCGTCAACCGCTCGTAGACGCGGAGGATCGTGTTCTGATTGACCGCCAACTCGGCGGCCAGTGCCCGGACCGAGGGCAGCCGGTCGCCGGGCTTGAGGGTCCGGCTGGCGCATTGCGCCCGAATTTGGGCAGCAATTTGCCTCGTAATCGGCATTCCGGACGATGTTTCGACGCGGATTTTCACGGCGAACCCTCAAGTGATTACACCAATATAACAGTAATCACTCGGCGGGTCAAGCGGTTTTCTTGAGGGCACCCCAAAAAATCAGCCCGGGAGAACCGAACACACCTCAGTTGTCTCGAAAAAACAGGGAAATACTGAAGCGGGCAGCGTAGAACCCGGCGCAGCGGATATCGGATGTTGAATGCGGGGATTGTTGAAACGACTCCGTGTGTGTATACTTAGAATGAGGGGTGTTTTGCCGATGCGAGTCTATTTGGACAACTGTTGTTTCAATCGCCCGTTCGACGACCAGTCGCAGGCCAGGATTCGCCTTGAAGCCGAGGCCAAGCTGGAGATGCAGCAGCGTATCGCGGACAAAAGAATCGAGTTGGCATGGTCCTATGTATTGGAGCATGAGAACCATGCCAATCCATTTGAAGTGCGGCGCAATTTGGTTGCTCGATGGAAGAGCGAAGCCGTGGTGGACATTGAAGAAACGGATGCCATCCTGTCGCAGGCTCGCGAAATTTCCGCCCGTGGTATGCAGGCGGCGGACGCTTTGCACGTCGCATGTGCCATCGCGGCCGGATGCGATTTCTTTTTGACTACGGACGACTTGGTTGTGAAGAGAATGCGGGGATACCCCGGAATCACCGTAATGGATCCAACGCACTTCGTTGTCGAGGTGGAATGATGCTTACCGACACTGAAATCAAAGTCACGGGCGTCGATGCGCTGGTGGCGGCCCTCGGTGAGGTGCAAGCAGAAAAGTTCATTGCCCTGATTCAGCGTGAGCCGTTTGACTACACGCAATGGCATCGAACCCTGTGGCCGGAAAAGAGCATCGAGGAGATCAGCCAAGCGGCCATGAAGCAACGAAATGAAAACTAGCCGACATCGCCATCTCGGCTTTTTGATATGACAGAAGTGCTGCGGCTTGTGCTATGAGCCCGGCGGGATCATCCAGGTCAGCAGATACGCCTGGGCGAGCGTCAACAGCCCGACCATCGCCGCCAAGACGAGGCTGTGCAGGAAGACGAATCGGAGGATACGACCTTCGCCGCCCGACTGCTCGGTGGCCACGGCCGCGACGACGATGCTTTGGGCGTCGATCATTTTGCCCATCACGCCGCCCGTGCTGTTGCTGGCGACGATCAGCACCGGGTTCAGGCCCAGTTGTTCGGCGGTGATGCGTTGCAGGCTGCCGAACAGCGCGTTGCACGACGTGTCGGAACCGGTCAGCGCGACGCCGAGCCAGCCGAGCATCGGCGCGAAGAACGGATAGAACCAGCCGGTCTTGGTGAATGCCAAGCCCAACGTCGCGTCGGCCCCGCTATATTTCGTCGTGAACGCCAGGGCCAGCATGCAAGCGATCGTGAACAACGCCCAGCGCACGCGATATAACGTCAGAAAGGAATGGCACTGATTTTTTGTTAACGTGTTTTGGCTTCTTGCTTTCGGGCAAGATGTCGAGGTTTGGTCATTAGCGGATAGGGTTTAGGTCTACGTTTACGTTGTCGAGGTTCAAGGCGATTGGGAC
>JAEWUR010000185.1 GCA_023397045.1 Planctomycetota bacterium | reverse complement strand
CGCTTCGCTCGACCCACCCTACAAATGCTTCCGCAACAGAAACTACTTACTACAACTGTCCGCAGTCGGCGATGGCGATCTTGGCCGAGGTGCGTCCGGCGGGCGCGGATCCGTAGCCTTCCATCTTGCGGACCACGTCCATGCCTTCGACGACCTTGCCGAAAACGACGTGCTTGCCGTCGAGCCAAGAGGTATCGGCGGTGCAGATGAAAAACTGCGAGCCGTTGGTGTTCGGCCCTGCGTTGGCCATGCTCAGAGTGCCGGCGCCGGTGTGTTTGAGCTTGAAATTCTCGTCGGCGAACTTTTCGCCGTAGATCGACTTGCCGCCGGTGCCGTTGTGGTTCGTGAAATCGCCGCCCTGGCACATGAACTCGGGAATAATCCGGTGGAACGAGCTGCCTTTGTATCCGAAGCCTTTCTCGCCGGTGCAGAGCGCGCGGAAGTTCTCGGCCGTCTTCGGCACGACGTCCGAACGGAGTTCCATGACGACCCGGCCGAGCGGTTTTCCGTCGGCCGTAACGTCGAAATACACCCGGGGCAGCTTCTCAGCGCCTTCGGCCATCATTGCCTCACCCGCGGCCAGCGCGGCTGCCGAAGTTGCCATAAACTCTCGTCGCGACATCATCGAACTCCCTCCTAGGATGGTTGGTCAAACTGGCGTTTTCGCGCCAATTCTCGATTTCAGAGAAAAACTACGCATCACTTCGCGGTGCCGGCCAAGGCGGGCAGCCACGTACACAAATAGTAGCCACGGGGCGTGGCGATTTCGAGCAGGGCGGCCGGATCGAATCGCGATCGGGCGGCGCTCTCGCCGAAGATAAGATCCGACAGACGCGGTTGGGCGCTGTACTCGACCACTTCGACGTTGTCCGCGCTCAGGCCGGCCATTTCGATCGCCCGATCAATCGCATCGCCGATGAATCCGATCTTGTCGACCAGTCCGTTCTCGACGGCCTGCTTGGCGGTATAGACCTGCCCGGTGGCCAGCTTGTCGAGTGCGTCGGGATCTTGTTTGAACTTGGGCCGTCCTTCCTGGATCGCCTCTTTGAATTGTGCGAAGCCCTGGTCGACGAGTTCCTGGAAGATTTCGCGTTCCTGAGGCGTCATTTTTCTGGCGATGCTGCCCATCGTTTTCAACGGGCCGCTGGCGATGGCGTCGTCTTGGATGCCCCAGCGCTCGATCAACTCGGCGACGTTGAAGTGCGGAATGACGACGCCGATCGAGCCGGTCCACGTGGTGGGCTCGGCGTAGATGCTATCGGGCTGGTCGCCGACGCACATCGACACGTAATAACCTCCGCTGGCGGCCAGGGGACCCATGCTGACGACCATCGGCACCTTGGTCTCGTTCGCCAGCTTGCGCAGTTCGTGAAGCATGTAGTCGCTGCCGCTGATCGTGCCGCCCGGCGAGTTGACCCGGACGACGATCGCCTTCAGGTTGCCGTTTTCGATATCATCCCGGGCGTGGTCGATCTGGTTTTTGAAAAAACCTTCGCCGCTGAGGATGGTGCCCTCGATCGAGAAAATCGCGATCTTGTCGAGGCCATTGCGATTATGGGAGAAATATTTCTCTTGCACCCGGCCGTCGACTTCGGCCGTGGTCAGGCCGAGCACCGCCATCAGCAGGAAGTTCAGCATGACCGAGCCGATGGTGATCATGACGAGGAAGAAGACCAGGATCCGGGTGAAGACGCCCGAACTGCGGGGCGCCGAAGGGGCGCGCATCGGCTCGTAAACCATCTGCGGCTGGATCGGCGGCTGGGAATATCCGCTCGTCGGGGGGGGCTGATCCATGATCGGGTCCTCGTTTTGAGTGATTCTGGCCGCCGGCGGCGTTCCTGCGGAGACTTCCGCGACTGCCTCGGCGTGCAATGTTCCTATTTTATCGGCGAGTTGCCGGCTGGCAATGTGCTTGGTGTTGCCTCGAAGGGGCAAAAAGCGGTAAGCTATTGGGGTATGCCGCCAGATGTGACATTAATCCTGCGTGTGCCACTGGCCCTGCCAGTGCCTGGATTTGCCCGCAGCCCGGCACTGGCAAAGCCAGTGGCACGCAATAACGCCCCAGATTATGGTCTCGGAAGTCTGACGCACTACACCAGGGGGGCGTGATTTCCGTTTGTGAGCCCGAAAAGGAGTCGACGCGTGTTTGTTGCCGCATCTAGCCGTTGTTTTGCCGAGTTGCCGTTGGACGCCGCGATGCTTCAGTTGGTCGAACTGGAGTATGCGTTCGCCGAGATCATGATCCACGAGACCGGTGGCCATTTGAAGCCGTCGGAAGTGATGGCCGACCAGGAGCGCGCGGTGCTGCAATGCCGCCAGATCCACCGTCTGACGCCCGCCGCGCTGAGCATCGAGATCGAGGCGCCCGAACCGGAATATTACCACCAGTTTGCCGCGTGCTGCCGACTGGCCAAGGCGCTGAAAATCGTCACCATGACGGTCCGGTCGTCGGAATTGGGCACGCCGTTTAATGCCGAGGTCGAGCGGCTTCGGGCGATGGTGGCCTTGGCTTCGCGCGAGGGCATTCGCGTCGGGCTGCTGACCGAGGTCGGACGCATGACCGAAACGCCCGAGACGGCCGTCGTCCTGTGCGACAACGTCAAAGGGCTCGGCATCACGCTCGATCCGAGCCATTATATCTACGGCCCTCACAGCGGCGCGAACTACGAACCGCTGCTGAAATACACCTACCACGTCCGCCTGCGCGACACGACCAAAGACCAGTTGCAGGTCCGCATCGGGCAGGGCGAAGTCGAGTACGGCCGGCTGGTCAATCAGTTGCACAAGGTCCGGTACGATCGGGCGTTGTGCGTCGACATGGAACCGCTGGCCGACGTGGACCAGTTGACCGAAATGCGGAAGATGCGGCTGCTGCTGGAGAGCCTTTTGTAGGCTTTTTCGACTTCCGACGGGACACCCCGATTATGGCGAACGGCCGAGGGGCTTGGCGACCGCCCGACCGGTTTTTTGCCGAGCCTCCCCCCTTGTCACGCGGGTTGGGGTCTTGGTATACTCGGTGGTTTCTCTGCTGCAAACAACGTGCCGACGAGGGGTTCGATCGGCCATACGACTGACACTTTCATCGAGATGGGGAGCGTCTTTTGGGTACCAAAAAGAGCGGAAAGGGCCGACGCAAGATCGGTCGCAAAAAACGTCGTAATCGTGCCAAAATCCGGCATCGTAAGTAGTCGCGGCCGGTAGGCAGTGGTCAGCGAGGAGCGATGCAGCCCTCACCCTAACCCTCTCCCGGCGGGAGAGGGGACCGGAAAAGGCCATTACCTGCCGTAAAATGTTTGGACGCGCAGGCCCGTGCGCTGACGAACCCGTTCGGCGATGGCGTCAACTTCGTTGTTCGGAAGCGCGGCCACCGACGTCTCGGCCGGCTTTCGGGCGACTGTGTGCGTCTGCACCAGCTTGATCTGCCCGCCGGCGTCGAGGATCTCACGGAGGCGGTCGCAATAGGCCTCTAGCTCCATCTCGGACGGTAGTTGGCCGTCGATTCGCATCCAGAGCGATTGGACGACAATCGGCCGCGTGATGGCCGTCTCGCGGAGGTTGTCGAGGATCCGCTGCCACGGGATCGTGGTTCGGGCGACCTGTCGAAAGTAGCACTCCGTGCCCGCATCGAGCTTCGCCCAGACC
>JAEWUR010000150.1 GCA_023397045.1 Planctomycetota bacterium | reverse complement strand
GCACACGACGTTCGCCGGCGATTTGACCTGTTCGTTGTGAACCGTCGTCAGATGGCCGTCGCGTTCCATCGGGCGTTCCCAGTCCAAGACAAAGTTGGCCTGGACGTCGTTCAGCCCAATCTCGCTGGGCCGCAGCCAACTGCCATACTCGAACGTGATGCCGGCGAATCGGATGTTGTGGACCGGCTGGTCGAGCGTGCCGCGAAGTTCAACAAGCGTTTCGAGGGCCGGCACGATGACCGGGACCTTCGCCATATCCTCGCCGTCTTTCGGCATGTAATAGACGGTTTTGTCCGTCCGATCAAGATACCACTCGCCCGGCTCGTCGAGCAGTTCCAATGCGTTTTCGATTCGCAGGATCTTGCCGTTCGGATGATTGTCCAGTTGCACGCCTTCCTTATACCGCGTCTGAGAGAAATGCGGCTGCAACATCGCGATCACCGCCCGGTCGCCGTCGCGGCGAATGCCGTCGACCTTGCAACGGCTGTTGGCCCAGACCGTCTCGTAGACGAGTTCCAGGTCCTCGGGATGCTTCCAGTCGGCCATCGCCACGTCGCTGGTCGAATAACCATCGTCGTCCAACGATTGCAGGTCGGCCGGAACGTCGCCTTGGGCTCGCGTCGCACGGACGCCGTCCACATAAAGCTGCCGGAAATTGTCGACCGGGGCCGGCGCCATCCAAATCCCGTCGTCGCCTTTCTTCCAGCCGGTGACCGGCTTGCCGCCGCTGATCGTCGGCGTCTCGTCCGACTCGGCCTTGTAAATCACGTCGAAACCGTTCTCACCCGAATCGGCCGCGTCGAACACGATCGTTTGGTCGATCGGATAGACGCCACCGGCCAGAATCACTTCGACGTCGGCGTTCATGTCTTGTTTGATCGCGCGAACGGCCTGCTTGGCCTTTTCGATCGTGGCAAACGGCTTCGCATGCGTGCCGGGGTTCGCGTCATCGCCGTTCGGCGCAACATAGAGCGTTGCCGACTCCGACGCTTGGGCCATCGCCGCCGCCAACAAAATCATCGTCGCCGCAACAAGATAATTGCGCATTCTCATCATCAAATCCTTTGTCAGGAAAGTCGACTGGAGGGTTCTGTAATAATTGGGGAGGGAAAATCAAGCGGAACGAAACACGCAATGCACGTCAAGATTCGCCCGGCAAACGACGGTCGACGCCGGTCTTCGGCTGCTTGACGTCTCGGTAGCGGCTGCCCAGTTGCGGCGCCGGCTGCCACTTGGCGAACGCGGTCGAAGGTCGCGAATCGGCCACGCGCAACGTGGTCACTGCGGCGGGCGATTGAACATAAACGACTCGCTCGGCAACCTGGACGCCGTCGCCTGCGATCCAAAGCGTGCTCGTGATGATCGCCAACAGCAGCGAGGCCGCGGTGGCACAAGGCCAAAGCCATGCGATTGGCTGCCGCGATGCGGAAACTCGCGAAGTGCAAGCCCGGCCTGCGGCAAACATCAGCCGGTCGCGATCAATGCTACTCGGCGCGGGCGTCAAAGAGCCGAGTGCCGCTTCCATCGACGCCAAGTCGTCGTTCAATCTTTTTTCAGACATGATACCCTCAGCTTTCGTCGCAATTCCACGAGCGCCGCTTCATACCGTCGATGGGCGGCGCTCTGCGATGCGCCGACCAACTGGCCAATCTGTTCAAACGACAACCGGCCCCAGATCCTGGCAACCACGACTTCGCGTTGCTCGATCGGTAGCGACTCAAGCGCGGCGACCGATAATCGCGCGTCGAGCAGGTCCGAGGCCGAGCTTTCGTCAAACCACGCCGGCCGAGCGTCGGCCATCGCCGCCTCGTGGCGCTTTCGCCGCCGAGCGGATCGCGAGGCGCTGATCGCCCGATTCCGAACCACCCGATAGAGCCAAGCGACCGGGTCGTCGGGCGCACGGACTTGCTCCACCAGCGCGATCAGCGATTCCTGCACGACGTCGTCCGGCGTATCGCACCACTGCCGGGCAAAAAGTTCCAACGCAGCGGCATGCTGGTCGAAAAGGCGACCGAGCAACTCGGGCCCTACGACACCGTCTGCGTTGGAATCACCATCGTTCACCATATTTAAGACGCCGGCCAGACCGAGGCCTCCCGCGAAAATGGATTTTTTCTGATTTTTTCGCGGCCGACCGGCTCCGGGCAACGGTCACGGCTGCCGACCGATGTAGTCCTTCATGAAGTGGTTTTCCATCGCCAATCGGTCGTGCTGGGCCTTCACCACGTCGCCGATCGAGATGATCCCCGCCAGCCGCCCCTCGACAAGCACCGGCAGATGGCGAATCCGACGCGTCGTCATCAAGCCCATCACTTCTTCCACGTCATCCTCGGGCGTCGCGGTGATGAGCGTCGTCGTCATCGCCTCGGCGACTGGCACCTCGGTCAATGGACGGCCGTCGCGGACGCACGCATACAAAACATCGCGCTCCGTGATGATGCCCGATAGCTCCACGTTGTCGTCGTCCTCCCCTCGAACGATGAGCAGCGACCCGACGCGATGCTCGACCATCGTTCGGACCGCTTCCTGCAAGGTGACCTCCGGCCGAACGGTGAAAACTCGGCCCCCTTTAACCGACAAGATATCGTGAAGCTTCATGGCGACTCCCCCGATAAGCATGGCCGCATAAAAACCGCTTCCCTCATGCGTACGCCCACAACCTACTCAATTCTATGGGGTAATCGCTGCCGGGTCAAATGCCGCGCCGGGCCGATTTGGGATTGCCGACACCCTCAAACCCCCGTTAGAATCGCACAAGGCGGCAGGGCCGCCGGCCGATACGAGCTCCGCTCGGTTGGATTCCACCCGCTCCCGTTGGTCGCTGAGCTTCGTGAATGAGTTCGCGATCCTCGGTGTCGGTCATACAAAATGGCATTCCTCGATAAACTC
>JAEWUR010000130.1 GCA_023397045.1 Planctomycetota bacterium | reverse complement strand
GGATTAGGGGCTAGAGATTCATCGAAGACATTTTCGTAATGCTAGCCCCTAATCCCTAGCCCCGAGCCCCTTTTTTCCTTAAGGTACAGGCACCGTGTTCAAAACTGTTTTCAACAGGTCGTCGCTCGACTTCTGCTCGGCTTCGGCCTCGTAGCTGAGAATCACGCGATGACGCAGCACGTCGTAGGCGATGTCCTTGACGTCTTGCGGCGTGACGTAGCCGCGGCCTTGCAGGAATGCCATCGCGCGGGCGCCCGTGCCCAAATAGATCGACGCACGCGGCGAGGCCCCAAAATCGATCAATGGCGACAACTCGCCCATGCCAAACGAACCGGGATCGCGCGTTGCGCGGACCAGATTCAATATATACTGCTTGATCTGCTGATCGACGTAGATCAACTTGACCACTTCCTGCATGGCGAAGATGTCCTCAGGCGTCACGACCGGCTTGATCGCCCCCGACGAATCCTCGAGCGCCATGTCGAGAATCTTCTGCTCCTCGTCCAACTCGGGATAGGTGATTTTCACCTTGAGCATGAACCGGTCGACCTGCGCTTCGGGCAGCGGATAGGTGCCTTCCTGCTCGATCGGGTTCTGCGTGGCCATCACCAGGAACAGGCCGTTCAACGGATAGGTGCCATCGCCGATCGTGACCTGACGCTCTTGCATGGCCTCCAACAAGGCCGATTGCACCTTCGACGGCGCCCGGTTGATTTCGTCGGCCAAGATGAAGTTGGCGAAGATCGGTCCCTTGCGCGTGCGGAAAGCCGCCTCGCCCGGCACGTAGATCATCGTGCCGATCAGGTCGGCCGGCAACAGGTCGGGCGTGAATTGAATCCGCCGGAACTCGGTCGACATCGCCTGGGCCAACGACTTGATGGCCGTCGTCTTGGCCAGGCCCGGCACGCCCTCCAACAAGATGTGCCCGTTGGTCAGCAAACCGACCATAAGCCGGGAAATCATCTCTTTCTGTCCGACAATCGTCTTGCTCAACTCGGCCTGGAGACGGTGGAGCGTCTCCGACTGTTGAGCCACGCGTTCTTTGATTTGGTGTACGTCGATTTGCATTCTTCAGAACCTCGGATGAAAGGTACTTTTTCGGTGGGGGGTATTTCCTCGAATGATCGCCTCGGCGATGAGTTCGGCCGAACCTTTTTCGGCCTTCGACGCTCAATGGGACCGGGCGAGAAAAAAAGCTGCCCCTCCTTCCCAACTGAAAGTTACCACCGGCTATCGATTCTTGCACAGGCCAGAAAAAACGCGGAAAAGGAGGGCTCCGAGGACAGTGGCCGCCTCGCTGGGCCGATCGTGCCGCATTTGCGGAATATGCCCTTGATGTTTCTCGATGGTTAGCGGTTGCGTCCGAGTTTGGTCCCAAGTCGTTGGGTGGCGCGCCCTGCGGCACGAAGGGCGTGGTTGCCCGGGAAATCACGCCCTTCGCTTCGTTCAGGGACGTGCCACCCTGGGCCATCGAGACGGCGGGAACCCAGGTGGAAGGATTTTGCGATTTCGGCTACAATGGCCGCCGGCGTTGGCGAGCCGCCGAAGACCGAATGGATCTAATCGAGGATATCTGACATGACACAATGGTACGAAACGCTGTTCGCCAATTTCGGCAAATCCTACGACAAAGAGTGTTTCACCCAGGGGACCGTCGGCGAGGTGGATTTCGTCGAGCGCGAACTTGGCGGCGACCGCTCGAAACGCATTCTCGACATCGGCTGCGGCACCGGCCGGCACGCCATCGAACTGGTCAAACGGGGCTATCAGGTGACCGGCTTCGATCTTTCGGAAGCCCAACTCCGGCGCGCTCGCGAGAAGGCTGCCGCGGCCGGCGTGTCCATCGATTTCCAACGCCGCGACGCGACGCAGCCCCATTTCAACAATGAGTTCGATGCGGCCATCATGTTCTGCGAAGGCGCGTTTTCGCTGATGGAGACCGACGAAAAGAACTACGCCGTTTTGGTCCACGCGGCGACGGCCTTGCGTCCCGGCGGAAAGTTGATGCTGACGGCGCTCAGCGCCTTGTTCCCGCTGTTCCACTCAGTCAAGGATTTCCTTGCGGCGGAAGAATCCGCGTCAACGTTCGGTACGTTGACCTTCGATCTGACGACGTTCCGCGAACGCATCAAGATGACGTTCGAAGACGACGACGGGCAATCGCACACCATCGAGGCCGACGAGCGGCATTACACGCCGGCCGAGTTGTCGTGGCTGTTGAAGACGGCCGGATTTGCGACGGTCGACATCTTCGGCGCCCGTTTGGGGCAGTTCAGCCGCGACCATGCGCTGACGCCCGACGATTTCGAGATACTCGCGGTGGCCCAAAAAGGAATTTGATCGCCCCACACCATCCTTGACCGCAACACATCGAGGCCATGTCCAACTCCCCGACCATCGGCGCTTACGAATCTCGACCGGCCGCGTGCCGCAACTACGATCCCGATGCGGCAAGGGTCGCGCAGGAGTTGGCCGATTGCGTCGCGACGCTCCTGCCCGGCGTTCGCGCCGAACACATCGGCAGCACCGCCGTGCCGGGCTGCGCCGGCACCGGGATCGTCGACCTGATGATCCCCGTCGCCGAGGGCGAGATGGATTCCGTCAAGAAATCGCTCGCCGATCTCGGGCTCCAGCCACAGCCGGGGCGTGATCCATTTCCCGACGACCGGCCGATGCGCGTCGGCTCGATCACCCTCGACGGCAAGACCTTTCTGCTGCACGTCCACGCGATTCCCGCCGATTCACCGGAGGTCGAGCAGATGCGATTCCTCCGGGCGTGCCTTCGATCGGATCCCGACTTGCGCAAGGCCTACGTCGCGAAGAAGCGAAAGATCATCGCCGGCGGCGCGACCGACCTGGCCGACTACACCGAGGAAAAAAACAAGTTTGTCAACGAAGTGCTCGGGTAGACCGAGGATTGGAAGGCAAGGAAACGTAACCGACGGTCGCCGCCCTCACCCTAACCCTCTCCCGACGGGAGAGGGGACTTATCGCTATCCAAAATACTCCGGCTCGTTGCCCGGCTTCCACTTGATGTTGCAGCCGAGGCTCGGTTTCTGATGACTCGCGACCGGTTTGTGTGCCAACACCGCGTCGATCGCCGCGCGGAGATCTTCGCCGGTGACCGGCACGTCGCTGCCCGGCCGGCTCGAATCCATCTGGCCGCGATAGACCAGATTCCGATCCTTGTCGAAAACGAAAAAGTCCGGCGTACACGCCGCGTGATACGCCTTGGCCACGCATTGCGTTTCGTCGAAAAGATACGGAAAGCCGTATCCCCGGGCTTTCGCTTCGGCCGCCATCTTCTCGGGCGAATCGGCCGGAAACGCTTCGACATCGTTCGAATTGATCCCGATCACCGCAACGCCTCGCTTCTGATAGTCGGCCGCCAACTGGGCCAACCCGTCGGCAACGTGAATCACGTAAGGGCAATGGTTGCACATGAAGACAACCACCAGCGCGGGCGCGTCGGCGAAATCGGAGAGCGCCACACGACGGCCCTGAACGTCGGGCAACACGAAATCGGGCGCCTTCGTGCCCAGCGGCAACATCGTACTCGCGGTCTTGACCATCTCACGCCTCCTCGCGGTAAATAGACCTCGTTTGATGGATTATAGCCGGCCTGGCAACCCCCTCGGCTACGAGATGCCAAACAGCCGCCGGGCGTTGGCCATTGTCTGCCGGGCAAGCTGCTCGACGGGCACGCCGCGCAACTCGGCCAGAAACGCCGCCGTGTGGACGACGTTCGCCGGCTCGTTGCGTTTCTGTTTGCCGCGAAACACCTGCGGAACGAGATAAGGGCAGTCCGTCTCGATCAAGAGCCGGTCGGCGGGAATCGATCGTGCGGCAGCCCGGAGCGGCTCGAACTTCTTGTTCGAGTACGTCACATTGCCGGCAAAACTGACGTGCAGCCCGAGTGACAGACATTCCTCAGCAAACGCCGCGTCGCCGCTGAAGGCGTGCATAATCCCGCGCAACGGCCCTCGCCGGACGGCCGCATGAAGCATCGGCATCATATCCTCGGCCGCGTCGCGACAGTGCAGGATCACCGGCAGATCGCGAGCCTGGGCCAGTTCCAGGTGGCGATCGAGGTATTCTTTCTGTAACTCGATCGGCGCGAAGTCCCAGTAGCGATCGAGCCCGGTCTCGCCCAGGGCCACGACTTTTGGCCGGTCGATCAGCGCCACGATGCACGGCCAATCGTCCGGCGCGACCTCGGCGGTCGAGTTCGGATGAATCCCCACGGCGGCGAACACCATCGCGTTTTCCTCGGCCAATTGTTGAGCCGCCGCGCTCGATGCGGCCGTGAGCCCAACGCACAGAATGCCTTCCAGGCCGGCATCTCGGGCGCGTATCAACACGTCGGAACGGTCGGAGTCGAACTCTTCGGCGTCGAGATGGGCGTGGGTGTCGAAGTACATGGAATGACAATGACGAATGACGAACTTCAAATGTCGAAAAAATGCCGAAATTCAAATGACGAATGACAAAGCACGCCAGCGTGTCGGCCATTCGTCATTTGGTTTTCGTCATTCGTCATTCCTTCGTCATTTGAATTTCGTCATTCATCATTTCCTTCAAAATATCCCGGTGCCCCTTGGCATTGCCGAGGATCTCCTCGGCCAGCGAGTGCAGCGACGCGTCGCCTTCGAGCTGCTCGGCACACTGCTTGATGGCGGCGATATCTTCCTCCTGCCGGCGAAGCAACTCTTGGCGCAGGTATTCCAGCGAGAGGTCGTTTTTCGCGGCGAATTCCGCAGGAAACCGGCCGGGATCGGGCCGCCCGCCCAATTCGACGATCGCCTGCTCCAACCGCGCAATGTAGCGTTTCTGATCGGCCGCCAGCCGGGTGACCGCCTCGCAGAGCTTTTCGCCTTGGCATGGAGTCCAGGGCCTCGCCTGCGCCAGATACGCCGCCAGCGAGCGGCCGAGAGTCTGCAACAGTTCGTTGAGCGTTTCGAGGTTCGAGGATTCGTTCATGGCATTTGTGCCGCGCCGATTAGAACAGGTTCGAGGCCGCCGCATGGGCCCAATTCAACAGTCCGCTTGGAAAAAAGAACAACACGACGACCGGAGCCGTCAGCACCGCGCAATACGAGCCGACCATCGAGCTCAAGGGAATCGTCGGCGGCGTCCGATGCAGCGGCTCCGGCGAAAGCGTCATTACCCGAACGACGCGCAAATAGTAAAACAGGCTCAAGACCGTGTTCAACGCGCCGATGAACAGCAACGCCCAAAGATGCGATTGGACCAGCGAGCCGAAGATATAAAATTTCGCCAGAAAACCGGCCAACGGCGGCACGCCGACCAAACTGAACATGACGATCGCCATGCACACGGTCAGCCCCGGCGACGTCCGAGCCAGGCCGGCATAGTCCTCGATCTCTTCGCTGCCCAAAATGTTCCGCAGGAACGCCACGATGGCGAACGCCGCGAGGTTCATGAACAAATAGATGCCGATATACACGACCAGCGAACGGATCGCCTCGCGCGCGGCAACCGGATTATCGCCCATTAGCGCGACGGCGGCCGCCACGGGCATCATCATATAGCCCGCGTGCGCGATCGTCGAATAGGCCAGCAGCCGCTTGATGTTCGTCTGGCCATAGGCGGCGAGGTTTCCGAACGTGCAGGTGATCGCCGCCAACACCGAAATCACCAGGCAGATCGACGTGCGAACCGGGGCCAATTCGAGAAACAGCGCCGGATCGGCATGGTACGAAAAACAGCCGGTCAACCGGACCAACAATCCGAGTGCGGCGGCCTTCGACGCGACCGATAGGAACGCGGCGACCTCGGCCGATGCGCCTTCGAACACGTCCGGCGCCCAGAAATGGAACGGCACGGCCGACAGCTTGAACGCCACGCCCACGCCAACCATCAATCCGCCGAGGACCAGCACCATCATCTGTTCCGGTCCCGCGCCGCTCTCGAGCAGTTCGGCCAACCGCGTCGCCATCGTCGGCAAATGGGCGGAACCGAGCACGCCGGCCAGCAGGCTAAGTCCGTACAACATGATGCCGGCCGCGCCCGCGCCGAACACGGCATATTTCAACGCGGCTTCGCTGCCTTTCGAACGATCGCGTTGGAAACCGGCCAGCACATAGCACGGGACGCTGGCCATTTCAACGCCGAGGATGACGATCAGCAGATGGTTGGCCGAGATCATCAGGCACATGCCCAGCAGCGCGCCGAGGATCAGCACGTGAAACTCGGTCGTGCTTTCTCGGCGGTTCGAGGCGCCGGAAATCTGCGTGAACGTGAAGAACAACAAGACGAACCAAAGCAGCAGACCTCGCAGGACGATCGTGAAACTGTCGCTCACGAGCGTGCCTGTAAAAATCTTGGTCGGTCCGGGCATCGTACCCGTCGGATGCAGCCAGGAGAAGTTGAAGTAGATCGCCGCGCCGATCCCGATCATGGCGAAATAGAACGCACTCTGCGTCCAACGCGGCAGGATCGTTCGGGCAACAAGGATCGCGACGATCGTCGCAGCGATCGCCAACTCCGGCCGAAACGCCCAGAGCGATCCGCCCTTGCCGATCGTATTTTGCACAACGGATTGGACCAGCGTGTCGAATGCGTTCACGGCTGCAACGCCTCCTCGACGGCACTCCGCTCGCCCTTCGGGACGGGGATTGGGCGTGCAACAAGTCTCCCCTCGCCCGCTTGCGGGAGAGGGGCAGTAACGCGTCTCCCCTCTCCCTTTGGGAGAGGGGCAGGGGGTGAGGGCGGTGCGAATTGCGACATCGCCAATTTCTCGACGTCAGCGGCCCTCACCCTAACCCTCTCCCAAAGGGAGAGGGGACCCGTGGTTGCATTCTCCCAAATGGAGAGGGGACCGTTCGTTGCATTCTCCCAAAGGGAGAGGGGAGCGTCGGCCGCCCTTTTCAAAAGCGAAACCGGCTGATCCGCCGACTCGGCCGTCCACTCGGCCATCGCGGTCGTTGTCTTCTCGACGCTCGGCGTCACATAGTTGAACACGGCCTTGGGATAGACGCCGAACAAAATCGCGAACACGACCAGCGGCGCGGCGATGCCGATCTCGCGGTAGGTCATCGGGCGCAAGGCATCGGCGTGCGGGCCTTTATATTCCGGTCCCAGGTAGACGCGCTGGATCGTCCAAAGGATGTAGCCGGCCGTCAGGACGACGACCGAAGCGGCCACGACGCCCAACACCTTGCTATAGGCCCATGCGCCCAGCACGACGAAAAACTCGCCGATGAAGCCGCACAACCCCGGCAATCCCAACGCGGCGAAGAAGATGACCATCGAGATTCCCGCATAGACCGGCATCCGGCCAAACAGCCCTCCGAACTGATCGAGGTCGCGGTGATGCACCCGCTCGTAGACGACGCCGACCAGGAAGAACATGCCGGCCGAACTGATGCCGTGGGCGATCATCTGAAAGACCGCTCCCGACATGCCCATCGTCCAATAGTCGGCGTCGTAGCCAATCGCGGACGTCGCGCTCCACGCGCCGATGCCCAACAGCACATAGCCCATGTGGCTCACCGAGCTGTAAGCAACCAGACGTTTGAAGTCCTTTTGAGCCAAGGCAGCCAGCGCGCCGTAGACCATGCTGACGGTGCCCAATCCGCAGACAAACCAGGCCAAGCTATAGCCGGCGTCGGGGCAAATTGGATAGCAAATGCGGATGACGCCATAGCCGCCCATCTTCAGCAACACGCCGGCCAGGATCATCGAAATCGGCGTCGGGGCCTCGACGTGTGCGTCGGGCAACCACGTATGCACCGGCACCGACGGCAACTTGATGATGAATCCGACGAGCAGCAACAGGAACGCCCACCACGAGACCGAATGTCCCCAGATTTCGGTCAGCCGGAACGGCGACTCGGGCAGTTGGCCGATCTCGGACAGGGCCAGGATGTTGAACGTGTGCTGCTCCGATTCCTGGTTCTGCAATTGCTCGGCCGCATCCGCCTCGGCGACGACCGACGCCTGGATCAACTGGTCGCTGTCGAGGTTGCGCAGGTCGCTGTTGAAGTAGAGCATCAGGATGGCGACCAGCATCAGCACGCTGCCGACCAACGTGAACAGGAAGAACTTGATCGCGGCATACTCGCGTCGCGGACCGCCCCAGATGCCGATCAGGAAGTACATCGGCAACAGCATGACTTCCCAGAACACATAGAACAGGAAGAAATCGAGCGACAGGAACACGCCCAACATGCCCGTTTCCAACAACAGAAACAGAACGCAGTAGGCCCGCACGTTTTTCGTGATCGGCCAACTCGCCCACATCGCCAGGACGCTCAGAAACGAGGTCAGAAGCACCAGCGGCAGACTGATCCCGTCGACGCCGAGAAAATAGCCGATTCCGAACGACGGAATCCACGGATGATGGACCGTGTTTTGGATGCCGCCGGTCCCCATCGCGAACTGCCCGGCCAGTTCCGCGTGTCCGGCGGGCAATGCCATCCAAACCGTCAACGCCAGCACCAACAGGGTGACAAAAAGCGAAAAATTGCGAATCGCGCCGTCGCTCAACCGAGGCACGACGCACAACAGCAGCGCCCCGGCCGTCGGCAAAAAAATCACCAGGCTCAGGAGCCAGGTTAGTTGAACGTTTGGATCGGAGAAATTGAACATAGTGGTCAGTGGATAGTGGTTCGTGGATAGTGACGGGGCACTAGCCACCAGCGAAGGCATAATTCCAATACAAACTTACCAAGACAAACAAACCCACGGCGCCAACCGCCAGCCACATGACGTACTGCCGGATGTTGCCGGTTTGAATCGTGCGAAGCCGCAAGCCGAGGGCGTAGGTCCACCCGGCAATCAGATCAATCAGATGGTCGAGACACCATCGATCGATCCAGTCGTCCAGCTTGGCGATCAGCCCGACGGCCCGGGCCGAATTGTCGGCCAGCCAATCGATACATCTCTTGTCGAACGCCGCGACCCAGTCGGAAACCTTCAACACCGGCCGCACCAGGACGCACGAATACAACTCGTCG
The DNA here is from genome assembly GCA_023397045.1 of Planctomycetota bacterium. Lineage (GTDB taxonomy): Bacteria > Planctomycetota > Planctomycetia > Pirellulales > Thermoguttaceae > JAEWUR01. The sequence goes on along the minus strand of JAEWUR010000130.1, from coordinate 1,265 downwards.
ATGAACCACTTGCCTGCAAGGAATCGGTACAGCGGCGAGAACGTTCGCCGAACGTCGTCGGGGTCGAGCTTCCGAAGGCCATAAAACACCGTGGCCAGCGCGAACCCGATCATGGCCGCCGCAAACGCCGACCACTCGGCCCGGAAGGCAATCTCGTGCGTCTCATGGGCCACATGCTCGGCAGGCATCGTCAATTCCGGCCAGATCAAACCGTCGGCAACGCCGTCGATCGTGCCGACCGGTTGGGCCTGCTCCAACAACGGGCTCAAGCCGATATTGGTAAACGGAATGTTCCAGGCCGAGACAATCGCCATCAGGGCCAAGATCATCAACGGAATGGTCATCACCTTCGGCGACTCGTGGGCGTGATGATGCACATAGCCGTCGCGGGGGTTACCGGCGAAGGTCATGTACCACAGGCGGAACATGTAAAAGGCCGTCATGCCCGCCCCGATCAAGGCCGTGTAGAAAAAGAACGCCCCGAAGCGCGGATTGCTGTGCCAGAACAGCAAATCCTGGGCGATGATATAATCCTTCGAGTGGAATCCGCTGAACCCGATGCTTTTTAAGCCCATGACGGCCGGCAAACCAGCGCCTGCAATCGCCAAACAGCCGACCAACATCGTGTAGGCCGTCACCGGCATCTTCTTGCGCAGTCCGCCCATCCGCGGCATCTCGTTCGTGCCGCAGGAATGGATGACCGAACCGGAGCAAAGGAACAACAACGACTTGAAAAATGCGTGCGTGAACAGGTGGAACATGCCGGCGATCCAACCGCCGAGTCCCAACGCCAACATCATGAAACCGAGCTGGCTGACGGTCGAATAGGCCAACACCCGTTTGATGTCGGTGGCCACCAGCGCGATCGAAGCTGCCAGAAATAGCGTGATGCAGCCGACGCTGGCGATCACGATCAGCACCTCGGGCGTAAACACCGGAAAAAATCTTCCGACGAGATAAACGCCCGCGGCAACCATCGTTGCAGCGTGGATCAAGGCACTGACAGGCGTCGGGCCTTCCATAGCATCTGGCAGCCAGACGTGCAGCGGGAACTGCGCGCTTTTGCCGACGCAGCCGCAGAAGATGCCTAGCCCAGCCACGACCAGAAGTCCGTAGCTCATGCCTGCCGGCGCGTGAAGTTGATGCCCGTCAACGGCAGGCCGAACCAGTTCAAATACCTCGCTGAACGAAAACGTGCCCATGCCCGACCAAATGGCCATCAGGCCGATGATCATGCCGAAATCGCCGACGCGATTGACAATGAA
>JAEWUR010000737.1 GCA_023397045.1 Planctomycetota bacterium | reverse complement strand
TCAGGGCCGAGACCTACCGCCGCTGGGCCAACGGTTTCACATGCCTTTGCTTCGCGTTGCTCGGCATTCCCGTCGCGATGTACTGGCGTCACGCCGACGTGCTGACCAATTTTTTTGTCTGTTTTCTGCCGATTTTGGCGATCTACTATCCGCTGCTGATGCTCAGCGACGACTTGGCCACGTCGGGCAAGCTGCCGCCGTTCTCGTTCTGGACGGCCAACGTCGCGTTGACCATTCCCGCCATCGCGCTGCTGCGATGGACGGTTCGGCATTGACGCCGGAAACAGCCCGACTATGCCGGCCGATCCGCCGGGACGGCGTTTGCTTGGCAGCAGCCGGCCGGGCAGGAATCCGGCCAAGGGCCGTCGGTTCCCAGCCACAATCGCGACGCCGCCGGGTCGAATCGCTCGACGACCAGCTCGCGAATCATGCGGACGAAACGCGGATGCGTTCCCACCACTTCAGCCCGGGCCATGTTCACGCCCAACTCGTCGCACAGCGATTGCACTTCGACGTCGAGATCGTAGACGACCTCCATGTTTTCGGCCAAAAAGCCGAGCGGCACGATCACGACGTCCTGGTCCGCCTTGGCCGTTCGACGCAGGTAGCCGCTGATGTCGGGTTCGAGCCATGACTGCGACGGCCGCCCGCTGCGACTCTGATAGACCAGGTCCCACGGCAATGCGCCCGACGCCGAACCGATCTTTTGCCTTTCATGCAACCACTCGACAACCAGCCGGGCCGTCTCGGTCAGTTGATGTTGGTAGGGCGACGTGCGCGCCGATTCGGTTGGGATGCTGTGCGCCGAGAAGATCAGCCGCACGCCCGATTGACGCTCCTCGGGCAATCGACCGATGGCCTCGGCCACGCGGTCGGCGATCGATTCGATCAGACCGGGATGATTGTAGAACAGCCGGAGCTTGTCGATCGGCGGGGCGTCGTCGCCGACCTCGCGCCGAGCCGCCTCGATGTCTTCGGCATATTGTCGGCAGCCGGAATAGGATCCGAACGGGGAGGTGACAAACGCCAGAGCCCGGCGGACTCCGTCGTCGGCCATCTCGGCGACGGCCTCGGCCAGCATCGGGTGCCAATTCCGATTGCCCCAGTATACCGGAATCGCCGGCCCGTGCGCGTTGAGCTCGTCGACCAATGCCATCAACAGCGCCCGATTCTCGGAGTTCAACGGACTGACTCCGTCGAACAACTCATACCGGGCAGCCACTTCGAGCAGACGTTGCCGCGGGACGTTTTTGCCTCGAACGACGTTCTCCAGAAACGGCAGGACATCGTCGAGACCTTCCGGCCCACCGAACGAGACCAACAGGAGTGCGTCGTATGGCGAATTGTGCGATCCGAGGTCGTTTTTTTCGTCAGGCATCTCGCGAGCCCTCGGTTTGGTATGTGCCCCGCAAACAAAAAAAGACCCGTCGACAGCGGTGTGCCAACAGGTCTTCGACAGTGGAGCGGAGGAGGGTCGAACTCCCGACCTCTGCATTGCGAACGCAGCGCTCTCCCAACTGAGCTACCGCCCCAAGTTTCTATCTTTGCGCCATGAAGTGAAGCAGAGATGCATCAAAAAGCACTGCCAACACACCACGGCGAAAGATATCATGGCCGCCATCTTACACCAAAAACGAAGATTCGCAACCCCGCCCAACCGCGGCAGCTTGGGAATGATCGACATTTCTGTGGCGAATTGCCGAAAACACACCTCGACGGGGGGTGGGTCTCGTCTATGCGGCCGCTTACTCCGGGGTTTCGCTGGAGGGTGGCGGCGGAGGGGTCAACTCCTTGAGTTGATTGGCGATGTCCTCCGGCACCGTACCGCCTGCATCGGTGAGCAACTGCGCCGCGATCGGGTCTTTCGGCGTGAGTTGCAGCGCTTTGAGCAACTGGGTTTGTGCCGCCTCGCGATGGTCGGCGATCAGGTAGAGGAACCCGAGCAGGAAGCGGTTTTCCGGCGATTTCGGGTTCTCGTTGACGGCTTTTTCCAACGCCCGGAGTTGCTCGGTGTAGGGTTCGGCCTTGCCGTAGAGGTCGTAGACCGTCTGCCAATCGGGCAGTTTTCCGAGCGCTGCCACGGCATGGGCTTCCATCGCGGCGCCACGGTACTCGCCGAGCGCGAACAGTCCGAGCGACAGCACGAGGTGGACTTGCGGATTCTTGGGATCGTCGATCGAGGCATGGCCCGCCATGCGAACGGCGTTCCGATAATCGCCGCTTTGGAACGCGTCGACGGCCTGCGGATAGAAGTCCATCATGTCGCCTTGCGGCTGTTGGGCGACGGTTGAATCGGCCGGCGCATAGGCTGCACTATAAGGGACGGCCGTCGACGAATAATAGTTGTTGTCGATGTAGGTGTCGCCGTAGTACGGCGTGCTGTAGTAGTAGGGGTATCGGTAGCTGTAGTAGCCGGGCCACCACCCTGCGCCGTACAAGGGCCAACCGACTCCAACGTTCCACCAGCCGACCCAATGGTTATGGTTGTCGTACCACCATTTTCGATTGTGGTCCCAATCGGCATGGCGGTTCCAGTCGCCGTGGTTTTTGTTCCAGTCGCCGTGGTTTTTGTTCCAATCCTTGTTCCAATTGTTCGAGCGGATGGCGTTGTCGAGATTGTTCAGGTTGTTGTGGAAGTCTTGTGCGTTGAAATTGGGGCGATCCGGGCGGTTCCGGTCGTTGTTACCCCGGTTGATATTCGAGTTGGAATTCGAATTGTTGTTCCAGTTGTTCCAGTTTTTTTTGATTGCGTCGGACCGAATGGCGTCCTTTTGGCCGGGGTTCGCGTTTCCCTGGTTGAAATGCTGGTTGCGGTTGAAGTTATTGGAGTTTCGTTGGATGGATTGTCCCCCGCCGAAACTTCCACCTCCGCCGTGGTCTCGGGCGCCGGCGCGTGACGAACCGCCGTGGCTGCCACCGCCGCCGCCACCGCCACCGTGGCCACCGCCGTGGCCTCCTCCGCCTCCTCCCCCGTGCGGAGCCGCTTGGAGCGATGGTGCGAACGCGAGTGCCATCGCGACACTCAACAGAAAGACGCCGACAACTCGTAAATTGGCAGTCATGGAATGTTTCCTTTCGTTTCTAAGCAAGTCTAACCTATGCGTTGGGCCGTTACGTTTTTTTCGTCTCGTTTCGCCGTCCGGCGAGCGATCGGCGCCGGATCATTTTGCCCAATAGAATCGTATTATCGCGGGCATTGAAGAGAAGTCCCCTCAACTGGGCTGCAACGGGTTGTGAAATCTGCTGTCCGCTGCTATTCGGAGACGCCTGGGCCGGCAAATACACCCCCCTGTAAGGCTGTGGCGTTGACAAGATTGCGCGATGGCCCTACCATGCGAGACAACCCTTTTTTCTGATTGGAAAGCACATCATGCCGCTGTTTGAAGTCGAGACCAGTTCGCACATTATCATTACCTGGGCGGACGACGAAGCCGCCGCGACCGACGTGGTGCATCAGAACTATCCGCAGGAGCCGCCGATTCGCATCACCCGGCGTCCGCGCGACACGTGGGTTATCTCGAAATCGGCGTTGGGGATCAGCGGCCCGGCCGATCCGTGCTACACCGCGCGGGATTGTTTGGCGAAGGCCGCCGGCGACAAGGTCAACGCGATCCGGCTCTACATGCAGCAGACGGGCTCCGACCTGGAGCATTCGCGCAAGGCGATCGAGTCGAACATGGTGATGGGCTGGTAAGCGTGCGTTTGACGGTCTATTGGTGCAGATAGATCGTCTGCGAGGGGAACGCGAACTTGATCTTCTCGTCGTTGAACCGGCGGAGGATTTCCAGGTTCACCGCTTGCTGGATGTCCATGAAGACGTTGTAGTCGGCGGCCAGCACGAAGTAGACCACCTCAAACAACAGCGCGGAATCGCCGAATCGAGCGAAGTGGGCGCGGTCGAATTGGACGGGCTTCTGCGATTCGACAATCTCGCGAAGCATCGAGGGGATGGCCGCGACCTTGTCACAAGCGGTGTCGTAAGTGGTGCCGATGGTGAATAGCACCCGGCGTTTGTGCATGCGCTTGTAGTTGTGAATCCGGCTTTTCAGGAGGTCGTTGTTGGAGAAGACGAGTTGTTCGCCGGAAAGTGCGCGCAGCCGGGTTGTTTTCAGGCCGATGTATTCGATCGTGCCCATCTTATCGTCGACGACGATGAAATCGCCGAGGACAAATGGTTTGTCGAGCACGATGGACGCCGAGGCGAACAGGTCGCCGAGGATGTTTTGGGCCGCCAGGGCCACGGCGATGCCGCCGACGCCGAGGCCCGCGATGAGTGTCGAGATGTTATAGCCGAGGTTCGAGACCGCCAGCAGCACGGCTGCGATCCAGATGGTCAGCCGGCCGAGAAAGCCGAGCGCGGATAGGGTTGTCACGCTCGCGGCGTCAACGTCGCGATTCTTTTCGGTATAGCGATGGAGCGAGAAGAGCAAGACTCCGTCGAACCACAGCGCGCCCTGGGCCAGCATTGCAATGGTGATGGCGGAATTCAGGATTTCGGACGCCTCTTTCGGCAGATTGAGCGAGTAATAGCTGCCCAGGAAGATGGAGAGGATCAGCAGGAACCAACTCTTGGTGCGCCGCAAGAGGCTTTCGAGCATCCGCGGAACGTCGCTCTTCTGCCTGTCGAGCGCGACCTGGGCTCGATGCCAGAGAAAGATCTTCAGCAGTCGGAGGACGAGAAACACTCCGAGGACGGCGCCCGCCACAACGAGCCAATGCAGCACGGAATTGCCCCAGGGATCGGGCTGGTGCAGGAATTCAAAAAGACGAGCCGGTTCCGGCATGGCGTTCCTCCATGATTGCCAATGTGCCGCGTCGCCGAGCGAGACGTTACGGCGTGTTCGGCGTGCTGGTCGGGTTTGGCA
>JAEWUR010000048.1 GCA_023397045.1 Planctomycetota bacterium | reverse complement strand
GCCGTGAAGTCGATCGTGTGGTAGACGCCCACCATATTCGGCGGATTGACGCCGTTGTCGTCTACGACCAGGTCAACGACTTGTCCAGCGGCAACCGTGAGACTTGCGGTTTGCGTCGGCGCGGTCTTTACGCCGTAAATGTTGTAATTCCACGCCGCCGAGCCTCCTGCCACTAGAGAAACAGTCGCATCGGCGTTTTGGCCATTGTTGGTCAGATTCGTCGTTACGCTTATGGTTCCCTTGCTCGGCGCCGTCCATCGCAAGACATTGTAGACACCCAACAAGCCCCACCCGCCGCCGTCGACCGCCATGGCCGGACTCATGCCAATCTCGCCGTTCGACAGCGGATAAACGTATCCGCCCAGATTATTGACCTGGATGGATGGGAGGTTATACATGGAACTGGTCCAATACCATGTAGGAAAGGTAGCGGCGCCGTCGAAGGTGTTGTAGGCCGTGAAGTCCGTGCCGGTTACACCGGAAGCATTGGATCGATACCCGTAGGACCATGTGCCGTAGGTGCTGGTCGGCGTGGCGCTAGTTGCATTGGCGATGAAGTCGGCGTTGGCATCGTAGAGCACATCCGCGTTCACCACTCCGGCCGTCAAGCACACCGCACCGACGAACGCCACACACGCCATCAATTGAATACTGCGAAACATGACTGATTCTCCTGAAGGAACGACACGGCCCTGTAGATTGTAATGGTCGCCTTGACGCAGAGCCAAACGCCAAGAACCAACGAGTCTGAATCGAACTGATCTATTGACGTTTGCACCAGTCAATGAACCCAGGCCGACCAACGGGAGGCCGGAAATGGGGCCAAATAGGTTGACTGGCTGGTTCATTATCGAAGCAAACATCAATAAAGTGCATTGCTTTCCGGGACACCTCCCTACTCCGCCCATCAAGGGCTTGCCGACAGCGGCTTTTTCTCGGGGACAACGACGGCCATTTCGAGTTGAGGGTCGCCGAAGACGATCCAATCCCAGCCAATTCCGTCGCCGGCATCGGTCGCCGCCAAGGTCAGGAAGTGATCTTCGCTGCGAAGCGGCACGTCGACCCAGAAGGCGCCTCGCCAGCCGTTTATCTTCTGACGCTGATAGCGCAGGCGGCCATCGACCAGCACCCAGAAATCGGCGTACAGCATCACGTCGTTTCGGTAGATCCACTCGACATTGCCCGCGACGGCGCGAAATCGCAGCAGGCGACAGTCCGGGTTAGCGTTGCGAATCGCCTCAAGGTCAAAGGTGATTCCTTTGTTGGCATGCAGCAACAGGAATCCGTGTTCGGGGGAGGAAAAGTCGATCCCTCCCAGTTCCAAGCCCGTTCGTGACGCCCCATCATTGACGCCGGGCGGAACGTCGCCGCCGACCCAAATGTGGTTGGACGTCGTTTTCGTCGTGGAGGGGAATCCCGCGAAGCGATGGCCGGCGGAATCCGTTTGCTGCGGGCCGTTGCTTCCATCGGGAACGAACACCCCGTCGACGAAGCGGAGATCCTCTGTTCGGTGATAAAGCCCGTCGCCGTTAAGAATGGTATTCGGATTGTCTTGGGTTCGCAAAATCAGTTCAGAGACGGGCCGTCCGGTGTTGACGTCGATTCCGAGATTGCGATGCTGTGAAAAACCGTCGCCGCCGGCCACGACATCGACGAGATCGAACGACTTGATTTCTTTTTTGCCGGCAGGTTCGGGAAGCCCGCGAACGAAGTGCAAAGGTGTGAAAGTGTGAAGGGTGACAAGTTCCGATTGGTTGCCGCGACGTTCGACTCGCACCGTCTCGTTTTCACGCAGTACTTGGCCTTCGCCTTCGGCTTTTTCTCCCTCGCCAACTTGCTGCACTTTGACCGAGCCGCGGAACACATGCGACGTGGTGACGCCCTGCTTGTCCACCTCGACGCCGAACTCGGTGCCGAGGTCGGTCACGATGGCGGTGGGAGTCTCTATCGTGAATAGTGGGCGGTGGTTAGTGGATTGTGAAGGCGGAAGGCGGACGGGGGAGGGCGGAGAATCGGGAACGTCAGACCGCAGATTTGAGATTTGAGATTCACCGGCCACCGGCCACTGGCCACTTGTCACTTCCTCCGCCTTCCGCCCTCCACCCTCCGCCTTTTTTTCAACCCGCGCGGTCAGTCGTCCTGCCGACAGGTATCCACCGTTATCAGAGTTTACCTCATATACCACCGGTCCCTGCAGAATGACCCTTGCCCCGGTGTTGTAGGTAATCTCGGCCAAACCGGAATTGAGTTCATATCTGGAACCCAGTGACACCTCACGAGCAATTCGATCTGTTCCGGCCCATTGGCAGTCAACCAGGCCGGTGACTTGGCCAACAACGGAGCGGGATATCGAGATCGGAGATTGGGAATTAAAGGTACTTCCTTGGTCGGCAAGCTGCCCGGGCTTGGATACATACGTGAAAGCCCCGACAACGGCCGCAATCGCAAAAATCACCGTTGCGATCGAATACGCCACCGGCCAGCTCGCGGCCAAGCTGCCACGAGAACCATAGAACGGGAACGATGCAACGGGAACCGGCACGGATATCGGTTGAGAGACTGCACATTCCAGCGGTACGGGCCGACATGATTGTTGAATGCAACTTTCGTCTTCTGCGGTAATACCTAGATGCCAATGGAGGAGGCTGTGGAGTTCGATATAATCCTCGTAGCAGGCAAGCGCAGCGTCGTCGGTGGCGAGAAGTTGCTCCATCCGACGGCGATCCTCCGAATCAAGCCCACCTTCCAAGAGAAGGCCCACCAGGCGGCCAATTTCCTCAAGATGGTCTTGTTGATCACTCATCGCTTACCTGTCGATTCAGCCAAAGGGCGATTCTACCGATCCGGTTTATTGATGCATTCGAGCAACGCCTGCCTGGCACGATGGAGCGCCTGGAATACGGCATCGACCTTGATGCCGATCTTTTCCGCGATTTGGCGTCCGGAGAGTCCGTCGGCATAGCGACTCGCCAAGATCGAGCGATATCTGGCCCCCAGTTTTTGAAGACAGTCGGCCAGCCGCTCTCGCTTGATATCGAGCATGTCGTCCCGGCCCTCTGCCCGGCTGGCCAGACGGTCGATCAACGCGTCGCGAAACACCAGCCGATCCAGAGACTTGCATTTGCGATAGGCCATGACCTGATATCGTGCTATACGGAAGGCCCAGGCGCGAAAGTCGGTGCCCGGCGTAAACTCTTCTTGTTTGCTCCAAAGAACAAGATTGGTTTGCTGAAGAATGTCGTCTGCGTCCGCCAAACTTGGCACGAGCTTGAGAATGAAAGCATGAAGAACCCGTTGGGCTCGTGTCACAAGCACCAAAAAAGATTCGGAATGTTCTTCTGAGTTGGACATTGTTTCAACAAACTGGATCGCAGTGAATGATCTCTCTAGCTAGGTAATAGAAGATACCGGCAAAACCTGACAAAAAATCCGGCCGTTGGGCAAGCTTTATTATAATTTGGCCTTCATCGCTTTGTGAGAAAAGGCAACACCCACAGCCCCCCCCCCCACGCAGGGCGGTGCCCTTGTCTAGAATTTTGTACCGATTGACAGGCGCGGACCAAATCACGACAATTGGCGTGGAATGCCGCGAACTCGTTGCTCCCGCCTGTAACAATGACAATCCCTTAGGCAATTCATCGTGCCGGAATTGGATCCCTGGGCTGCTTACCTCGTTGTTTTGTAGCCAGGTGGCCAAACCCTGGATTGTCTGAGGTGCCCCCTCGTGCGTGCCATTGACATTCTGTCGCCCCAATCCCAAGAGGAATGCAAGATGCTTCGTTGCGCCATCACTTGCTTCGTCTTGCGTCGCGATACTCCATCATGCATTGACTCCGGCGTTTTCCCACCCACCATCAAAAGGACCTTTCCAATGCATATCAGCGAAAAACGATTTTTGGCTGCTGCCTGCAATTGGCTTTGCTTGCTCGCCTTTGCCTCGGTCGCGGCGGCCGACGAGGAATTGGCTCATCGCCGGCTTACGGCGACGCCGTTCACCGCGGTGAAACTGGAGGACGCGTTTT
>JAEWUR010000723.1 GCA_023397045.1 Planctomycetota bacterium | reverse complement strand
CGGAAGGCCGGTAAACAGGAGTTTTCGGCCATGAACCACCCGACATTATTTACCTGAGTATCACTAATCCTCGACGCCGATCTTCATTTCGTCCGAGTTGCCCTTGAGTTCGGGGGCGTACATCGCCTCGGCCCGGGCCGGCAACGCACTGAACTTGCCGGGAATCTCAGCCCGCATGCGATAGGCGACGCTATGCTTGCCACGGGCCAATGCCCGGACAAAGAAAACGACGCGGTTGTCTCGGAACTCGACATAGGCGCCTAGGTCATTGCCGTTATAGCCGCTTTGGACTTCGACCGCTTCCAACCCGGCGGGCTTCATGTCCTCGAAGATCAGATATTCGTAGTCGTTCTTGCTGTCGATTTCCAGTTCGATCTCAACGAGATCGCCGCTCTTGACGACCGAGAGGTTCGGCAGCTCCTGGCGATCGTACTTCTCGACCTTCTGGTCGACCACCTGGCCGTGGGAGCCGGCCGCCTTGATCGACTTGTCCGCCTTCACGAGTTTATAGTATTTCCGATTGACCTTGACCTCCAGACCGGCCCGTTCGATGAACTCCTCCATCGTGAAGGTGGTCAGATAGCCGTTGAAGTAGAGGGGGCCGGAGCCTTTTCGCTTCAGTTCGATGGTGTGCCGTCCGGTGTCGACGGCATCGCCCTCCAGCACGAATGCGTTGTCAAACGTGAACAGGTTGGCCGGCGTGATCTCGACCGCCTTCTTCAGTTGGCCGTCGTAATAGACCTCGACCGTCATTTCGGGCTTGCCCTCACCGCTTTGACGGATGAAGTCGGCCATCGCCTCGATGCATTGGGCCGTATCGCGAGTCGAGTTCCAGTAGGTGGCGTGCTTTCGGTTGTTCAACAGATATTTGACAATCCGAGCGGCCAGTTCGCCCTTGGGATCGGTCCGCGAGAGCAGTTTCAGGTAATAGGCGTGCGTCTCGATATCGCCGCCGTACCAATACCACCAATATCCGTCGGGCAGGCGCAGCCACGCCGTCTGATTTTCGTCGTCTTGCTCGACGTACTGGCCGATGTTGCGCAGGATCATCGCGAGTTTTTCGGGTTCGGCCTGCCGTTCGAGCGCGAGGCCGTACATCGTCAGACTGCATACGGCCAACTTCGTGCGATCACGATAGAGGAAATCGAGCATCTCTTGGTTTTTGACGCCGGCGTCGACCAACACCATGTAGACAAACGCGTCGATGTTGTCGGCCGAATCTTTCCAAGCCAGGTTTTTTGGCTTCTCGGTGATGGCTGCATTTTTGAGCAAGCGGACCTGCTCTTCTTGATACCGAGTGAGCCATTCCACGCCTCGATCGAGCACGCCGGGCACCAAGGCCACGTCGTTCTGTTGGGCGATTTGCAGGCCGTGGACGACCAGAGCCGTCGTGTGAGGCGTCGAGTATTCGCCCCAGCCCGAGAACCAACCCCAACCGCCGTCCGAACACTGCATCTGGGTGAGCCGCTCGACGCCTTCCTTGACCATGCGGCGCACTTCGTCCTCGTCGAACACCGGGTTGCCGCGAGTCCCCTCTCCCTTCGGGAGAGGGCTATTACCCGCGGTCCCCTCTCCCTTCGGGAGAGGGTTAGGGTGAGGGCTGCCGGTCTTCAAATGTGCCCATTGCTTCGCACGTTCGGCGGCGTCGCCAATCTCTTGGGCATTGAGATTCGTTCGTTTTTGCTCAATCTCTTTCAGGTTGAGGTTCATTTCGAGCAGGACTTTTTGCGTAATCACCGTCGGCAGGAAGCGATTGAGCGTCTGCTCGGTGCAGCCGTAGGGGTAATCGACCAGATACGGCAACGCGTCGACCATCGCGCCGGCCAACGTCGGCGAGAATCGCACCTCCAATCGCGAATCGGCCGGGCGGCGATCCTTCGGCACGTCGATCGTAAAGGCGCCGGCATCGTTGTTCGGCCGGATTGCGCCGGAGTAGGCCTCGAATTTCAACATCCCATGGATGTAACACGGGAACGTCTGCTCCATGGCGTCGGATTCTTCGTCGGTGCGGGCCGTCATGAGGATCTTCGCTTCGCCTTCGTTCAACACCTTCACTCGCCAATCAACCCGCGTCTCACCACCGGAAGGCACGTCGACGTTCTTTCCACTAAGTATTTTTTCCGTGCTGCTCGAAACATTGATCGCGGGGTTCAGCAACTCGAATTGTGCGGTGGGCATTTCCATCTGCACCAGAACCTTTTTGTCGGTCTTCAGATAGTTATGCACGATGGCCGACAACACCACCTCGTCGGTCTGAACGAAGAACCGGGGGGCCTCCATTCGGATGATGAGGTCCTTCCGCGTGATGACGTCCGTTTGGCCTTGCCCGACGCGCGTGCCTTGGCCCATACCCCAAACTTTGATGCGCCAGGTGGTCAAGTTTTCGGGCATGTCGAGCGAGACCTCGGCCGTACCGTCCTTGTCGGTCGTCAACGCGCCGACCCAAAGGGCCGTGTCGGCAAAGTTGCTGCGAACCGTTGGCTCGACCATCGGTGCGCCGCCGCCACCGGCCATCCCATCGGCAGGCGACTCTGCGGCTGGTGCTGCCGCGGCGTCCATCATCATGGCCGCTGCTTCCATCCGGTGATTTCCTGTGATGGCCGATTTCAAGACAGCGCCCCGACCCATTCCGAAACGCCCGGAGCCTTTTTCCTCGAAACTTACATCGCCGTCCCAGCCCGATATGTTGCTCATGTCGTCGGCCACCGATCCGCCGAAGACGCCGAGATCACCCATTGCGATGGCGCTGGGTCGGGCAAGGTTTCGCGACCAACGTTCCAAGCATGTTTCGGTCTGCGGATTGTGGTCGCGTCGCCATTTCCAGAAGAACTCTTTGATGTCGGGCACGTTGCTGCCGCCCGAGATGTACTCGACCGACTTGTCGTAGATCGACACGACCGTCGAACCGACGAACGGCTCCCCGGCGAGATCGGTCAGTTTGAGTTTGACCCTGGCTTTCTCGCCCGGTTTGTAGGCCTCTTTCGACGGTTCAACGCCGACGTTGAGTACGCGTTTTTCCGGCGGCACAACGATGTCCTTCGATTCCACATAGACGCGGCCATCGGCCACGGTGAGGGCCTCGACAAAAAAGTTCGGCATGTCCTTTTGCAGCACACCGATCTCCTCGACCGTGCTCTTGCCGTCAAGATGCAGCATCTTGGGCGGCAGGTAAATGCCGTTGCACGGTCGAACAAACAACAGCACGGTGCTGCCGGGCCGATCCGTGTTGATTTGCAGCTTGACCTTGTCGCCGGGCGCGTATTCCCGCTTGTCTGGAACGAGTTCCAGATGGTTGAAGCGGAATTCGGCGCTGTCGAACCCTTCGCCAACGATCGTGAAGACGTAGCCGCCCTCGATTGTGTGTTTATCGGTCCCCTCTCCCTTCGGGAGAGGGTTAGGGTGAGGGCTGGAAACGCCTTCACCATCATTCGCCGCCCTCGCCCCCGACCCCTCTCCCAAAGGGCGAGGGGAGAGACGATAAGAAAGCCGATATTGCCCGGCCTGCGAGGCTGTCATCTGCTGGTTGGCGACGCCTTCGGCACTGGTGTCGAGTTGCCACGTCTGTACCGGCGTCTCGACCGGCTTGCCGTCCTTGTAGCTGATCTTCAGCAGTTGCAGTTCGCCGCGACCCTCGACCGGTTTGCCGTCGAGCGTTCGAGCGGAGAAGTGGCCGGCGATCGTATCGCCCACGCGATAATAGCCGCGATCGAGCCATGCATAGACCTTGAAGGGTTTTTGGGCGACCAATACGGTGCCGGTGCCAACGATCGTTCGCCGCGACTGATCGACCACCTCGGCGGTGATCGTGTAGCTCTGATCTTCGTTCGGATAGATGGCCTTCGCGACGGCCGTATCAATTTCGACCTTCACCGTGCCATCGGGACCGATCTCGACCTCTTGATCGGCGACCAATTCGGGCGGCTGATGGCGTTGCGGCCACCAGAAAGGCGTTGGCCGTAGACACCCCCAGGAGTTCCAGCCGGGATACCAAGCATAGTCATAGCCGAACCACCAATCGCCGGAGCCGTAGAGCCAATCCCACGGGCCGACGGGATACCACCGCTGGTCGTAGCTGGTGCGATTCACTTTGTATTGCACCTTGGCCTTGGTGACGGGCGAACCGAAGTAGTATTTGGCCGAGATCGTGGCGGTGATTTTTTCGCCGAGCATGACCGGCTCGGACGGCGCGTCGACCGTCACCTCGAACTCGGGTTTCTTGTATTCTTCGACGCGGAAACTGCCGCCACCCTGGTCTTTGATGCTCAAATTATAGACACCGAGCGCGGCGTCGGCCGGCAACGAATATTCGCCCTCGATTCCGCCGTAGGCGTCGGTCTTCTTCGTCTCCGAAAGCACTTTGTCGCCCTTCGGGTCGTACAACTCGACCGTGAAATCCTGGTCGGCGAACTGCGACGTGTCAGCCATATCATACTGAGCATGCCGGATCCAGAACTTGTACTTCACCTTCTGGTCGGGCCGGTAGACGGGCCGATCGGTGATCGTGTAGACCTTCGTGGCGTTGTACTGCGCGTCGTACCAGTTGCCGTACCAGATGCGGTCAAAGCCGAGGTAGGCAAACCGACCGTCTCGGTTTCTCGCGATGATCAGCCACTGCATCTCTTGCAGTTGGCTTTTTGGATCGGGAATGACCTGCCCCTGCGCATCCGAGAATTCCGCGAACTGTTTCGTGACGATCTCGTGTCGCGCGGGCTTGTCG
>JAEWUR010000122.1 GCA_023397045.1 Planctomycetota bacterium | reverse complement strand
CCACTTGGGGCAGAACCTGGCGTTTCGGCGTCGAACAGAGTCCTGGCAACAGCCTGTCTCGCACAATTCCCGCCAAATCCCCCCCGTTGTGAGACGAGTCTGGCCGCCTTTCGTCCCAGAAGACTGGTTGACGCCGCTGCGATAACAGGCAAAAACGGACCGGATGGGGGGGGCGGTCAAATCGAAAGGGGGCATGTCTACTGCCGTGCGGCGGTCTTTCCATATCTTCCGCATTGAACTCGTCACGCCCCTGAATGCACCCATTTTCGGAATATGACCTTGTCTTGCTGGACAACAGCGGATATCCTAGGCAGCTTGTCACTATTTGTCCAATGGCGAGGACGGCGGCGACGCTGCAACGGGGATGGATTTGAGTGTCCGCGATTCCGCTCAACTGCTCAAGGTTTCTGAGAAAACCATCTACCGCTGGGTCAAGCAAGGCAGATTGCCGGCGTATCGGATCAACGAACAGTACCGTTTTAACCGGGCGGAACTGCTGGAATGGGCGACGTCGCAACGGCTGAACGTCTCGGCCGACATTTTTGTCGAGCCGGATAGCGGCAGCCCCGTCGTTAGCCTGACGGAGGCTCTCGAAGCCGGGGGCATTCACTATCGGCTAAGCGGAACGGACAAAATATCCGTGTTGCAGTCACTGGTCAAGGTTATGCCCTTGCCCGAGCAGGTAGACCGCCAATTCCTGCTCCAAGTGCTACTGGCACGAGAGACGCTTGGCTCGACGGCCTTGGGGAACGGGATCGCGGTGCCACACGTCCGGAATCCGATTGTGATGCACGTCCTGCGGCCGATGGTTACGCTCTGTTTTCTCGAACAGCCCATCGAGTTTGGAGCGCTTGACGGTCAGCCCGTCCACACATTGTTCACCATCGTCAGTCCGACGATCCGCGCGCACCTTCATCTGTTGGCCCGGCTGAGTTTTGCGCTGCGGCATCCGGATTTTGCACAAGTCATTGCCGGAAAAGGCTCACGTGAAGAAGTCTTCGCCGCCAGCCAAGCCGTCGATCAGAGTATTCCTCCGCCGACATCGCACCCTTGACCCGATAATCTCTCGATCATGTTCTGGTTCCTGACAGCGTTCGCGATCTTGTTGGTTGGCGGCGTCCTCTCGCTAGCGTTGAGTCGTAGCCGCGAAGCAACATCCCTGGTTGGGTCGGTCAGTGCATCGGTCGGCGGCGCGGTCGTGCTGATCCAGTCACTCGACGTGCTCGTCTCCGGCCAATCACGGTCACTGCGGTTGCCATGGTCGGTGCCGTTTGGATCGGCCAACATGGCCATTGACCCGCTTTCCGCGGTTTTTGCCGCCGTGATCGCACTCGTGACAATGCTCGCCGCCATTTACGGAACCGAATATCTCCGAACCCATGCCGCGACGAAGAATCTCGGCGTCTCGTGGTTCTTCTTCAATCTATTGACGGCCAGCATGTTGATGGTTGTCGTGGCGCGCAACGGCGTGCTGTTTCTCGTAAGCTGGGAGCTCATGTCGCTGGCCTCGTTCTTCCTCGTCACGCAGGAAGACGAAAAGGAGAGCGTGCGCCGGGCCGGTTGGGTTTATCTGGTGGCGATGCACCTTGGGACCGCCTTTTTGCTGGCGCTGTTCGTGCTGCTTGGCAAAGATTCCGGCACGCTCGACTTCGACCGGGCTTCGACGGCGGCCGCGCCAAGTTGGGTTTTCTTCGTCTTGGCCGTCGTTGGCTTCGGCACGAAGGCCGGTTTCATTCCGATGCACGTCTGGCTGCCCGAGGCACACCCCGCCGCGCCGTCCCATGTGTCGGCCGTGATGAGCGGCGTGATGATTAAGACCGGCATCTACGGGCTGTTGCGCATGCTCACGATGTTTGAATCGCCGCCGGCGTGGTGGGGATGGACGTTTGTGGGGATCGGCGTCGTCTCGGGCATCCTGGGCATTCTCAATGCCCTGGCGCAACGCGATCTGAAGAGGCTGTTGGCCTATAGCAGCGTCGAGAACATCGGCATTATCGCGATCGGACTCGGCGTCGGGCTGTTGGGAATCAGCTATGAGAATCCGACGATGGCCACCTTGGGATTGACCGGCTGCCTGCTCCATGTCATCAACCATGCATTGTTCAAGAGCCTGCTGTTTCTCGGCGCCGGATCGTTGTTGCACGCAACAGGCACCGGCGAGCTTGATCGGCTCGGCGGTCTGATGAAGCGGATGCCGATGACGGGCGCAACGTTGCTCGTTGGCTCGGCCGCCATCTCCGGCTTGCCGCCGCTGAACGGTTTTGTGAGCGAATTTTTGATCTACCTTGGCGCGATGGCGGGTCTCCAAGGCGACGCGAATCTTGCGGCTTCGCCCCTGATGTGCGTGCTGGTGGTCGGCGGGCTGGCGTTGATCGGCGGGTTGGCCGTGGCCTGCTTTACCAAGGCCTTTGGCATCGTATTCCTTGGTGAACCTCGTAGCGACGAGGCGGCCAAGGCACGCGAGGTTGGCCGAGCCATGCGCTGGCCAATGCTGGCGCTTGCCGGCCTGTGCGTGTTGGTTGGGCTCAGCGCGCCTCTGTGGTCCGTGGTGTTGCAGCCGGCCGTGGCGACCCTTGTCCCCAACGATCGTTCGATCGTGGCGGAAGCCGTTCGCCCGCTGACGGGCATCGTCGTCGGATCGTGCATTCTGCTTGGGCTTGTTGCGGCGCTCGTTTGGGTTCGACGGCGGCTATTGGCCGGCCGGCGCGTCGAGCAGGTCGTTACATGGGACTGCGGCTACATTGCCCCGACGCCGCGCATGCAGTATACGGCCTCGTCATTCGCACGGCCGCTGGTACTGCTGTTACGTCTGTTTCTTCAACCGCGCGACGACATTCATCGGCCGCAAGGCCTGTTTCCGAAACATGCGGACCTGCACACCCATGCGCCCGACGTGTTTCGCCGCTACGTCTACGAGCCGCTTTTCGCGGCAGTCGCCTGGATGACCTCGAATCTGCGCTGGTTGCAGGAGGGACGCATTCAGATCTACGTGCTCTACATTGCCCTGACCCTTTTTGTGCTCTTTGTTTGGAAGCTTCGCTGACCGATGACTATGTTTGCGTCGATTGTTCACGTCCTATGCGCGTTGTTGCTGGCCCCGGTGCTGCCGGGCATCATCAATCGCGTCAAGGCATGGTTTGCCGGACGGCGCGGTCCTCCGCTGCTGCAAGCCTATTACGACCTTTGGAAATTGCTCCACAAAGGCGCCGTCTATAGCAAGACGACGACCTGGGTGTTTGCGGCCGGACCGATCATCGGGCTGGCGTGCGTCACGACAGCGCTCTTGATCGTCCCGATGGGCGGCGCCCCCGGCCTGCTCTCGTTTTCCGGCGATTTCGTGCTGCTGGCCTACCTGTTGGGACTGATGCGGTTCTTCACGATCTTGGCCGCTTTGGACACGGGCTCAAGTTTCGAGGGCATGGGGGCCAGCCGCGAAGCATTCTACTCGGCACTGGCCGAGCCGGCATTGCTGCTCGGCCTGGTGGCAATGACCGCCCAGTCTCATTGCCTGTCGATACATGGAATGATTGCCGCAGTGACGCCCGGTGCAATCGCTTCGCCCGCAGGTCCCGCGTTGTTGCTGGTGGCGGCTGCGCTGCTGATCGTTTTTCTGGCCGAGAATGCACGCATACCCGTGGATGATCCGAATACGCACCTCGAATTGACCATGATCCACGAAGTCATGGTCTTGGACCACAGCGGTCCCGACTTCGCGATGATCCAATATGCGGCCATGCTGAAGCTTTGGGTTTTGGGCGCGCTTCTGGTCGGCATTCTCGTGCCCGTGCGAACCGGATGGTGGGGCGTCGATCTGGCCGCCGGCATTGGCGGCATGATGGCTTTGGCCGCAGTCGTGGGGATGATCGAATCGACCGTCGCCCGATT
>JAEWUR010000533.1 GCA_023397045.1 Planctomycetota bacterium | reverse complement strand
ATAGTACAGCGTCAGAAACAGTCGTCTCCAAAGCGGCATGGCAACACGAAAGGGGCTAGGGGTTAGGGGTTAGGGACGGGAGCTTGCGACGGTTTTGTCCAGGTCTCAAGCCCGCGTTTTCCAAGGTGTTTGAGTTCTCTTCCGGCCAGCCAAAGGTTGTGGCGCGCTTTCGCGACCGGATGGCTCGGAACGATTCGCCATTGGAGGCTCGGTCGCGGTCGCGCGCCGAATCGAGCTTTGTAGGGCTCATCGCCGCGCAGGAAATCGAGCGCTCGATAGCCTTGCTCAATCGCCGCCCGAACGATCGCGAGGTTGTTCAGTTTGCCCGGCTGATGTTGCAGCACGGTCGGATCGACGCCCGACTGATAGGCGTAGAGGATTCCGTTGCCTGCCAGGAGATATTCGGCCGCGACGGGACGGCCGTCAAGTTCCATCCAGAAGAACTGGGCCTGGCCGTGGCGGAGCAACTCCGGCGCGACGTCTCGGTGGAACCCGAGAAACTCTGGCGAGGCGAAACAACCGCGCTCGCCCAACATTTCGCGACGCCGTTGGTGGAGCGTGACCAAGATGGCCATCGCCTTCGGCAGATCGTCGATGCAATCGACGGGATGCAGCTTCACGCGGTTTGTATGCACCAAATCCCGTTCGAGGCGGTGCAGGTCGCGCCGCAGATTCTTGCCGAGCGACGCGACGTAGGAGTCCCAATCGACCGGCAGTTCAAGTCGCCAGCAGTTCAACTCGGATCGGCGATGCACCGTGCAGCCCGCGATGGCCAACGCCTGGACGAGCGCGCCGGTCACGCGGTCGTCGGCGTCGATCCCGTCCAAGTCGAGGAGATCCCAACGGAATCGCCCGCCGTCGTCGCCGGCCAGATACTCCGCAATCGCTTCGATGACCGCCTCTTCGGACGCGGGCTGGGCGAGCAGGCCGAGGTAGTCGGAGCAAACCTCGCCGGAGCCCAGTTGCCGCAGCACGCGACCGCTCAGCGTCGACCGGTCGAGATACCAAGGCGCGAGTCCCTGGAGCGCGTCGGCATCGTCGAATACGCCGAGGACGGCCAGCCGATGTCGCCGGCCGTAGTGTCGCCACCAATGCGAAAGCCAGGTCCAACTGCGGAACGGCACGCCCGAGGCCAAACGATCCCAGTCGTCGGCCCAGGGGTTCAATTCGTCGAGGTTGCTGAAACGAACGACACGCATGGCACAGAGGCTCTCGGGTTACTACCACAAGGCGGCAGGGCCGCCGGCCAATACGAGCTACCGCTCGGCTGGTTTCGACCCGCTCCCGTCGGTCGCTGGACTTCGTGAGAAAGTTCACAATCCTTGAGGTTACTACCACAACTCTTTGTCATATAACGAGATAAGCAAGTCGTTTTTGGGCCGGAATCGCCTGGGATCGGCGTCGGACAACGGTTTTGTGTCGTCGCCGGGCAACGGCATGTTGCCGAACGTCAACATCGGCCTTCGGGGGCATGCAGGCTCCAATTCTGCTAATGCACCCTAAGTACTTTGCTCGCAAGCACATAAGGCGAAAAAAGCATGTCGCCAGGCGATGGTTGGCACTGGCTTTGCATCAGACCTGTTTCGTCCGAACAGTCCACGAAGGCCAAGAGGGGGCGACTCCAGTCGCCGATCAACTCCGCTGTGGTCGCCGAAACTTCGCTCGTGCTGACCAAGGTTTGCAGAATGGAAAACCCTGCGACTTGATCAAGAAGTTTCGGCGACTGGAAACGCCCCCTCCGGCCAGACGCATCTTCCGACGAACCCCAACGAGACTTTTTCGATGCCGTCCACCACGCAGACCATTCCGAGTCCTCGCCAAATCGCCCACCTGCTGCAAGAGCACGTTCGGCTTTGGGTCATCCCGGCCGTTGTGATCGCGGTTGCGGTGGACGTGTACGCCGTGGTTCATGACGCCACCTGGGAAGCCTCGCAGGCCTTGGTCGTTCGCAACGAGGCCTCGAACGCCGAGAAGAACCCGGGCAAGTTCAGCTATCCCGAGGAAATGAAGACCGTTCAAGAGACGATTCTCGAAGTGGCGAAGAGCCGCAGCGTGTTGGAAGCAGCGCTTCGCGACGTCGGCCCGTCGGCCGATTGCGACGATCCGGCCGCGTGGCCTACCGATCGCGACGTCGTCGAGCTTCGCAAAGAAATCAAGCTGGCTCCTCCGAAGGGCGCCGAGTTCGGCAAGACCGAGGTGTTCTATCTGAACGTTCGCTCGGAAGACCGTGCCCGATCGGTGGCGCTGAACGAAGCGATTTTCAATCACCTGCAAACGCATTTCCAACAGATTCGCGACGCCAAGGCCGAGAGCATGGTCGCCGAGTTGGATAAGACCGTCCACTTGGCCAAGTCCGACCTGGATGAGGCGACCAACCGTTTGGCGGCCATCGAGCGCCGCGTCGGCAGCGATCTGGGCGAACTTCGCTCGATGCAGGACATGGCCACCAGCGACAGTGCGTTGCGTCGCAGTGCCGAAGAGATCCGCACGCAAATCCGCGAGAACGAGGCCTCGCACAAAGCCAATCGCGAATTGCTCAACGTTTTGGAGAAGGCCCAAGACGACCACGGCCGATTCGTCGCCACGCCGAACCGGTTGTTGGATTCGCATCCTTCGCTGCGTCGGCTGAAAGACGGATTGATCGACGCCCAGTTGGCCACGTCGAAACTGATGGGCGCCATGTCGGCCGAGCATCCCAAGGTGTTGGCCGCCAAGGAATCGGAAGAAGAGATCGGCCGTCAACTGCATGCCGAGTTGGCGCTCGCGTGCCACGGCATCGAGGTCGACCAGAGATTGCTCGCCGACCGCAAGGCGTTGCTCGAAGACCAACTGGCCAAGACCAACGCGCGTCTGACCAATCTGGCCGACGTTCGGGCCGAATATGCCAACGAAGTCGCCGAGGTGAAGGGCCGTAGCGTCTTGTTGGACAAGGCCGAGCAGAATCTTTCCGAAGCTCGGGCAACTCGGGCCAGCGCCACGGCCGCCAACCTAATCAGCCGCATCGACTCGCCCGACGCCGGCATCAAGCCGGTCAGTCCCAACCGATGGATCATCGCGTTGTGCGGCGTGGTCGGCGGTCTGGTCGCCGGTTTCGGCGTCGTCTTCCTGGCCGTCCCGATGACGGTGGAAGCACCGACGCCCGCCAAAAAGGACTCGGTCCCCAGTCGCGGCTACATCGCGAGATTTCCCGCCGCCGGCGCGACTCGTTTCTCGATCACCCGGGCGTTGCACAAGCTGGCCGGGTGAGATCGGGCGTTCGGCTCAATGGCCGAAGTCCCTCGGTCACTCCCGCCAAAAAGAACAGCGTCAGGTTCATCATCGGCTGGACCGACACGTCGTGGAACATGCCGTTGATGAAGTAGACGCCCAGGGCGATCAGCATCAACAGGCCTTGCTGTCTGGCCCAGAGCGGGATGGTCGTGTGGTTCCAAAGACGCCAGCCGTCGCGGGTCCAGAAGAAGACCAACGTCAGAAAGAGGCCCAGTCCGACGAGTCCCGTCTCGGTCAACAGCGAGAAAACGACGTTGTGGGGAATGTATCCCCGGACACGCTCCAACGGCAGGTCGGTCGTGCGGTCGGACAGGTAGATTTCGTGTTCCGAACCATACTGGGCGTAGCCGCAGCCGAGGATCGGCCGGTCTAAAAACATCTTCCACGCAACCAGGGCCATGATCGGACGCAGCTCGGCCGACTCGGCCGTCTGCTCGGCGCTAAGCGACTTGTCGCGCTTGAACGCCAACAGGTTTTCCCATTGCGTGGCGGCCAAAACGATGACGGCCAGCAGCCCGGCGATGAACAGCGGCACTCGCCAACTCCACGGCAACACCAGGCCGATGGCCAGCGCCAGGGCGAACAGGCCGCCCATCCAGACGCTTCGCGTCATACTGCAATATAACGCCGCGAGGAACAACAGCACGACGGCGATCAGGAACAATTGCTTCGGCCGATTCAACCGGGGCCACCAGACGATCGCGCTGCTCATGCAGACGGTCAGCAGGATGCCGTTGGCGATCGGGTTTAGCAGCGG
>JAEWUR010000500.1 GCA_023397045.1 Planctomycetota bacterium | reverse complement strand
CCTTTCACACCCTTCACACCCTTCACACCTTTCACACCCCTCACACCCTTCCCTTGACATCCCCCGCCGAATCCCTGATAACCACCCATCACGGAGGACCAAAACATGGCACGGATCGTTTCACTGGTGGTGCTCGTCGTCATCTTGCTGATCACGGCCTTCTTCTTTTTTCGGGTGATGGCCGACTTCCTGCTGCCGCTGTTCCTCTCGGCCCTGCTGGTCGTCATGTTCGGTCCGCTCTACCGTTGGTTCCGCGTCCGATGCGGCCGCTACGAACGGATCGCCGCCGCCCTGACAACCGGGACGATTCTCCTGATGGTGCTCGTTCCCTTGCTCCTGCTGCTCGTCGAGGCCGGATATGAGGCCGAAGCCCTCTACAAAACGGCCGTCAACGAGTCCGCTGCGACCAACAAAGACATCACCCCCGACATCGGAAAGTTGGCCGACTGGGCCACCAGCGAAATCGTCGGTTTCGCCAGCCGGCTCGGAATCACCCTGGACGCCAAAGATCTGCAAACCAACATCGCCGACGGCGTGAAAGAATTCCTGGCGCCCCTGGCTTTGCGAACCACGCGGCTGGTCGGCCAATCGGTCGTCACGCTGCTGGTGATGATCCTGGCCACCTATTACTTCTTCGCCGACGGCGCCCTGATGTTGGGAACCCTTCGCCGACTTTCTCCTCTCGAAGGCGGCAGGACCCAGGAGTTGCTCGATCAGTTCGACACGGTCACCCGAGCCGTCGTCGTCGCGACCTTGCTCTCCGCATTCATCCAAGGCCTGTTGGCAGGCGTCGGTTTCTATTTCGCCGGACTCGGCTCGGTTTTTCTGCTCACGGCCCTAAGCATGCTGTTCACGCTGGTGCCGTTCGTCGGCGCCGCCATCATCTGGGCGCCGGTCTGCCTCTGGCTCTATGCGGTCGATGGCCGAACGCTCGCCGCCGCCCTGCTGGCCGTCTATTGCATCGCGGTCGTCTCGACGGTCGACAACCTCGTGAAACCGCTCGTCCTGCACGGCCGATCAAACCTCCACCCTCTGCTCGCCCTGCTGAGCGTGCTCGGCGGCGTCCAGGCACTCGGCCCCATCGGAATCTTCGTCGGACCAATGTGCGTCGCGTTCCTCCAAACGCTCCTGAACATGGTCCACGCCGAGTTGAACGTCGTCACCGCCCAAAAAACACCAATCCCCCAAACCGTTTAGCGGCCGCCGGCACAACCGACAGAGCGGTCGTTTAGCGGCCGACGGCACGTCGGTTAGAGCGGTCGTTTAGCGGCCGACCGCACGTCGGCCTGCCCATCCTCACGGCAAATACGCGTCCAGCAAAACGGCTCGCCCCTGCGGCCTAATGCAAATCCGACCAACACCGGCCGGTATCAGCGCCGATCCACCCTTCGACAACGGCCGTTCGGCCGGGTCGCCCTCCATCTCCACCGCGCCCTCCAGAACCGCAAGAATGTGGAATCGCCCGTCGCCGCCAATCTCAACCACGCCGTCGAACTCCCATCGGTCCAACACAAACTTCTCGCATTCGGCCAGCCGATGCACCCCAGGCCGATCCGTCAAACACGGCCGGTTCGGCATCGTCGCTCCACGTTCGAAGTCGATCGCCGCAAGCGCCTGCTCGACATGCAACGGACGCGCCTTCCCATCCGGCCCCACGCGATTCCAATCGAACAGCCGAAACGTCGCATCGCTGGCCTGCTGAATCTCGGCCACCAACACGCCTCGGCCAAACGTATGGACCGTCCCGGCATGCAACAAGACGCAATCGCCCGGCAACGGATGGAACGAGTGCAAATGCCGATCGCAATCGCCGCGCTCAACGGCGTCGGCAAGCGTCTGACGATCCACGCCCGGCTTCAATCCCGCAAAAATTACGCCGTCCGGCTCCGTCTCAACCACCACCCAGGCCTCGGTCTTTCCCAGGTCGGGCGGGTCGAGCCGCGCAGCCGTCGCGTCGTCCGGATGGACCTGCACGGAAAGCATCTCGGCCGCATCGAGAAACTTCAACAGCAACGGAAACCGCGTCTGCGGATGATGCCGGCCCAGCAACTCCTCGCCGCGTTCCCGCACAAGCTGTTCCAACGTCATCCCAGCCAACGGCCCAAACTCGACAACGCTCTGATCCGCCCCGTGATCGCAAATCTCCCAACTCTCCGCACACGATTCACCGGCCGCCAACGGCTTCCGCAGGACGCCCCCAAGCCGCTTGCCTCCCCAAAGATATCGTCGCAACAGCGGACGAAACCGCAACGGCCCAAGCGAACCAATATCCATAACCAACGCTCCTATAAGAACTTACACAACAATCTCCCCTCTCCCGCATGCGGGAGAGGGGCAGGGGGTGAGGGCGGTCCGTATTCCCAAAACCGCTGTCCCTTTTCCCTGCCAAGCCCGATCCATAATACCCAAAAAAGCGGACAGACTCTTCTCGCCCCTCCTCAACCGTCGACTCCTCGCCAACATCCAGACAAATCGCCGGCTTTTTCCCCTATTATCTGGATTCGTCCACCTCGAACAATCCGGAACGCCCCATTTTCGTTGACGTTCGTAACGTTTTTACGTAAACTAACAGGGGGGAGCCGAACACGTTTCTTCTTTTCAGCCAACGAGTTGGACACACTGCCCATGACACCCAAGTTTCTTCGCCAACTTGCGATCGCCTCCGTGATCCTTTGGCTCGCCGCCGCCTCATCGTTTGCCGCCGCCGTCAATGTGCTGCAAATCGAAGGCGATTACAACTCAAACTCAAGCGGCATCAAAGAAGGTTTGCAGTACGCCCCGGTCAATTTCGCGGGAGCCGCCTCCACCACCACGCCCGACGCGTATGGCATCATTTACCACGCACTGACCGCGACGGATCCGTCAATCAACACGGAATCCGACCACGCCAAAGGCGTTCGAAACTCGCTCGCAAACGCCGACGGACCAAACAATCCCGTCCAAAACATCTACTGCCTGGAAGCCGACGATTTTCTCCAGAACTACGTGAAACTGGCCTCACCTAATGTGAATTGGTCCACGGCCAACCGCCCCGCCTCACTCAACTCGCCCACCAACCGGCTGCTCAAGGTTGTCAACAACAGTTGGAACATCACCTACCAGAACACCGCCGTCGATACCGATGTCATCCGCCGGCTCGACTACATGGTGCAACGCGAAGACCTGGCCATGTTCAATGCCGCCGTATCGCCGATCCCCAAAACAACGATCCCGGCAGCCCTGGTCTGGTCCAGCCGAAACGGTATCGCCGTGCGCGGCACACAAGCCTTCGATCCCACCCACGGCACAGGCATCGGAAAGACCCATGCCGATCTGTGGGGACCAAAAACGGCTCAAGGCGGAGACGCTTTGGCCAGCTATGCAACGCCCGGCGTCGCCGGATATGCCGCGGCGCTGATCGACGCCGCCGATTCCCAGGGATGGAGCAATGGCCAAAACGGTTTACGCCATGAAGTCGTCAAAAGCATCCTGATGACCGGCGCCGACAAAACCGACGCCGCGCTCACGACGACCCTCGGTGGGTTCACCCAATCCTGGGTCGCCAACACCGTCAACAATCTCAGCACGACCGACGGCGCAGGCCGGGCCGATCTCAACACAAGCCTCGACATCCTCTACGGCGGCCCACAAACAATGGCCGCCGTCTCCGGATCGACCATCGCCACCGCTTCCCCCGTCACCCTGTCGGCCGCCTGGGCCTTCGAGTCCTCCCTGGCCGCCAACGCCAAACGAGCCGTGGTCGTCGATCTCACCGACAAAAACCTGACCCAACTGACGGCCACGCTCGCCTGGGACGTTACCCAAACCGAAAAACCCAACAATCGGCTCGACACCACCAGCAGCGGCACGATCTCGACCAACCTCAATCTGGAATTGCTGCCCGTAACGTTCGACAACGGCGTCTACACGCTCGGATCCTCGCTCGGAATCACCGGGTTGCAGAGCCTCTCGACCGACGACAACGTCGAACACCTCTACATATCCGACACCCTCCAATCCTTCACCGCTCCGCCGTCCGGCCTCTACGCCTTTGTCATCACGAACAATAGCAGCGCAAATTGGAACTTCGGGTATGGCTTTTCGTACACCTACGACTTTACGGCCGTGCCCGAACCGGGTACATTATGCCTCTTGATCGTCGCCGCTGCGACCTGTGCCTTCGCTCGATTCCGGCGATTCTCAAAATAGGCCCGTCACTCAGCAGGGCAGGGGGGCTCTTGGCAAATTCCCACCTTCCCTAACTCCGTTCGCTGCGCTCCATGCCAATCCTCAAGGAAGAACCGAGTATGTTCCCGGAGACGTTGCTCGACGCAGCGCCGACCGACCCCAACG
>JAEWUR010000445.1 GCA_023397045.1 Planctomycetota bacterium | reverse complement strand
ATGCTGGACGTCTCGCGGCACTTTTTGTAAGGTTAGGCAAAATGCGCAAAACACGTTATGTGGTCTGTGGCTTGGCAGCTTTTCTTCTGGTTCATTCTGCCGCGGTAGCGCAACAGCCTATCCGTTGGGAAGCGACGCTTGATAGTGCCCAGCGTCTGGCCGCCCAGTCGAATCGGCTGGTTTTTGTTCAGTTTTGGGCACCCTGGTGTGGGGTATGTCATCAAATGGAGGCCACCGTATTGGCCGAACCGGCCGTGATTGCCGAAATCAGCGCAAATTACGTGCCAGTAAAGATTAACGCCGATCATTTTCCGACGACGGCCCAGCAATATGGGGTCAATGCGTTGCCGACGACGGTGATTTTGACGCCGCAGGGTAAGATGGTCGATTCGATACGAGGTCGGATCGAAGCGGCCGATCTGACTGCCCGGTTGAACCGGGTTGCGATGACGTCCAGGCAACAAGCGTCGGCCGCGTATGCGCAGATGCAGCCGCCTCCGGCATCCATCGCGCCGGCGGTTCCAGCCGCGCCGCCCGTCCAGGCAGCGCCGCCCGTCCAGGCAGCGCCGCCGGCGGTACCGACGCAGCCGGCGGGCCCTGTGGCGAGCAACACGGCCATTTCGCTGGATCCGGCCGCTCAACCGGCGGTTCCAGGGGTGCCTGGGAATCAACCGGCCACGGTTGCGCCGCCGTCGATGGAGAGCCGTTATGCCGATTTCATGCGTCGGGCGCAGAATCCCGCCGACGGCGCGGTGAATCCGAGCCAAACGCCCAGTCCGATAGCGCAGCCGGCCTCGATGGCGGCCGCACAACCGTATATGGCATCACGGCCGAGCGTACCGCAACCGCAGCAGGTCGCGGCGGCCAATGTGCCGTCGGGCGCGATTCTGCCTTCTCCGGCGAATCCTTCGCCGGTTGCGGCGATGTCGCAGTCGCCGTCGGCCGGGCAGCCGGGGGCCAGCGTGCCCTTGGGCATTGATGGTTATTGCGTCGTAACTCTTTGTGAGAAACAGCAATGGGTGCCTGGCGACCGTCGCTGGGGCGCGATCCATCGCGGGCGGACCTATTTGTTCACCGGCCCGGACGAGCAGCGCAAGTTTTTCGCGGATCCGGACCGTTATGCCCCAGCGGTTTCGGGGAATGACGTTGTTCTGGCTGCCGAAGAGGGCCGTCCCGTGCCTGGCATGCGGGAACACGGCGTCTTCTTCAACAATCGGGTCTTTTTGTTCTCGAGCGAGGCGACGCTGGAGAAGTTTTCGAAGAACCCGGCTCAATATGCGAATCAGGCATTGGGCGCGACTCGCACCGGCCCTGGCGTTGGGGCAATTCTGCAGTAACCTCTCGGTTGCGGCTGGTAACATTTTCGTCAAGCTGCTAAACTACCCGGTCTCAGGCGTCTCCGATTTTCGGAGGGCTTGCGCGAAGTTGCCGTCGTTGCAGGTGCCGGCTACTGGACGCGCTTTCGACGGTAGCGTTGCGTTCAGCTTTTCGTGAAGTTCTCTCGTCGTGTCAGGTCGAGGAGGATAGACTAAATAACCTTTCACGATTCTGGGAATTGGAAAATCCGCCGCCACCCCTTGGGAGGCGGCTCCAAGCGGGCGCAAGGCTCCCAGGATCACGCAAGGCCATTTAGATAAACGACGAGATCGCTCGCCTGGAACGGATCTTGTCCGGCCGTCCCAAGAACCTTTTCACGAAGGGAGCGTAGCGGCATGTCGAAGGAAAGAATCGGGAACCGTTGGCTGGTGGTTGTCGGGGCCTTGTTGATCCAGATCTGCCTCGGGGCGATTTACGCATGGGGCACGTTCACTCCCGCGTTGCAGGCGAGGCGATCGGAACTGATCGTCATGCTTTCTCCCAAATTGCTCGGCATTTCGGCCGGTCGGCATGCGGAGCTCAAGGCGCAGTACCAGGAGTTGAAGGCGCGATTTGACGCCTTGGCCCGGGAGATGCGATCCCTGGACGATTCGGACGCGATCAAGATACGACACTCGGAGAAGATCAAGTCGCTTGACGAGGAGTACGTTGCTGCCGCGGGCGTTTCGCCGGACGTTTGGGAAAGACACTATTACGGCTACAACGCGAAGCAGACGCAGATGATCTTCGCGGTCAGTCTGTTGACGTTTGCCGTGGTCATGATCGTGGCGGGACGTTGGCAAGACAAGTTTGGGCCGCGTTTGGTCGCCGCGGCCGGCGGCATCGTGCTTGGCGCCGGTTACATTGTTGCATCGATGGTTGGCACCGGTTTTTGGCCGATCTTCGCCTGCATTGGAGTCGTTGGGGGTGTGGGCATTGGTCTTGGTTACGTCTGTCCCATCGCCGCGTGCGTCAAGTGGTTTCCCGACATGAAGGGCATCATCACCGGTTTGGCCGTCGCCGGGTTCGGCGCGGGCGCTTTCGTTTTCATCAAGCTTGGAGGCGAGTGGGCGCATCTTGTGGCCGAACACGGCATAAGCGGCACCTACTTCGTCTTCGGTTTGATCTTCATGGTTTGCGTCACCGCCGGCGCTTTATTGCTGTCGAATCCGCCTGCCGGCTGGAAGCCTGCCGGTTGGAATCCTTCGGTTGCCCAGGGGGCCATCGCCGCACCTCACGTGGAGGAGCTTACGCAGGGGCAGTGCATCCAGACGCCGCAGTTCTGGATGATCTGGCTCGCGTTCGTTTTCCTATCCGGCTGCGGGCTGATGGTGATCGGCTGTCTGAAGGACTTCGGCATTCGCGAAGGCGGTTTGTCGGCCGCGGCGGCTGGGACGGCGTTGGGACTGTTGGCATTGTTCAACGGATTGGGGCGAATCGTCTGGGGAACGGCCTCGCAGAAGCTCACGGCGCGCGGAGCGCTGATTGCGATGAGCTTGTTGCAGGCGTTGATGATGTTTCTGCTGCTTGGGATGGGCGCGCAGACGAGCACCTTGACGATTGCGGCCTGCTGGATCGGTTTCAACTTCGGCGGCAACTTCGCGCTGTTCCCGCTGTTGACGGCCGAATCGTTTGGCACGAGAAACCTGGGGGCCAACTACGGCGCGGCTTTCACGGCCTATGGTGTCGGCGGGATCCTGGGACCGGTGCTTGCCGGCGGCATCTGGGACGCCCTGCATTCCTATCAATGGGCGTTTATCGGGGCCGGCGTCGCGTGTTTCCTCGCGATGGGACTTGCGCTGATGTTGAAGCCGCCGAAACTTGTGGAACAAGTGGCCGGTTAGCCCGTTAGTTGTGCTCGACGGTTCCGCCGTTTTCTTCGCGGTGTGCCACTGGCTCGGCCAGTGCTGAGTTCCGCTCGGATCCGGGCACTGGCAGAGCCAGTGCCACACGCGACACGAATAGCCCGTTAATTGTGCTCGACGGTTCCGCCGTTTTCGTCGCGGTTCAGGTATCGGCGCAGATAGCGTGCTCGCTCGATGTTGCGGTCGGACGTTTCCAGTTCGCCGCCGGTCAACTTTTGCAGATGGGCGGGCTGGGTGCGGAGGAATAGTTCGTTGACGGTGGGAATGCTGACGTCGCGGATCAGGCCGAGGTTGACGCCCATCCGGACGCTGCTCAGTAGGTGCATCGTCTCTTCGGAGCTTATCGTTTGGGCGGTGCGCAGAATGCCATAGGCCCGGCTGACGCGATCGTGAAGGTTTTCGTGGCTTTCCTTGACGAGGAAATCGCGGGCTTGGCGTTCGTAGTCGATAATGACGGGCACGATGTCGCTGACTTGGCGGATCAATTCGGATTCGGTTCGGCCGAGGGTGATCTGGTTGCTGATTT
>JAEWUR010000441.1 GCA_023397045.1 Planctomycetota bacterium | reverse complement strand
TCATGGCGGCGTACAACTTCCTTACGTTTGCCGGCATGTTGGCGGCCTCGGGCGTTTACTTGGTTCTATCCAGCCCACTGGGACTATCGGCTCGGACCATCTTCCTGATCGGCGGCATTGCGACGGTGTTTGTGACGGTGTTGATCGCCAAGGAGTTGCCGTTTCACACGACGCGGCTGGCGGTGCAACTGATCACGAAGTGCATGTATCGGGTGAAGATCGAGGGGCTGGAGAACATTCCGGAAGGCCGCGGCGCGCTGGTCGTGTCGAACCATATCAGTTGGGCCGACGGGATTCTGCTTGGTTTGGCCTGCCCTCGGCACCCGCGCATGATTGCGTTCGCCGACTATTTCAACAACCGTTGGCTCGGTTGGTTCGGGCGTCTGGGGCGCATCATTCCGATCGGAACGACGCGGAAATCGATGGTCGAATCGATCCGACAAGCCCGAGAAGCGTTACAGAACGGCGAAATTGTGTGCATATTCCCCGAAGGTGGGATCTCGCGTGACGGGGTATTGCAAGAATTCCGACCGGGGTTCTTGTCGATATTGAAAGAATCGAACGCCCCCCTGGTGCCGGCATGCCTCGACGGCCTTTGGGGAAGCATTTTCAGTTATAAGGGCGGAAAGTGCTTCTGGAAGTGGCCTAAGCAGTGGCGATATCCCATCACGATCCGTTTCGGGCGGCCGATGGCCGAACCGGAAAGCGTCGAAGAGGTCCGCAGGGCGGTCGAGCATTTGCAGACGACCCAATGCACCGCTGATATCGGAAGTCCCAACGCATGACTCAACCCATTCCCGACGACCTGATCCTCCCGCGGCAGTTCCTCGGCATGTGTCGCCGCCGGATGCGAGCGAAAAAAGTAGCGGACTCGACCGGCGCGCAACTTTCGGGCGGGGCGCTGCTGACGCGAACGCTTCTGTTGCGCGGCTACCTGCGGCGAAACGTTTACGGCACCACGCGATCCCAGCGAGTCGGGATTCTGCTGCCGCCCAGCGTGGCGTGCGCCGTGGTCAACGCGGCCTTGGGCATCGACGGTCAGGTGGCGGTCAATCTGAACTATACCGCGACGGCCGAGGTGATGAACGAGTGCATCGTGCAATGCGGAGTTCGTTGCATCATCACCAGTCGCCGCTTCATGGAGCGGTTCAACCTGAGGCTCAACGCCGATTTGGTCTATCTCGAAGACATCGCGAAGCGGATCTCGACGACCGCCAAGATACTGGCGTTCGCCACGGCCTGGCTTTCGCCGTTGGCTTGGCTCGAACGGCACCTCGGATTGACGGAGATCGCGAAGGACGATCTGCTGACGGTCATTTTTACGTCGGGCTCGACCGGGCGACCCAAGGGCGTGATGTTGACGCACGACAATGTGGGTTCGAACGTCAAGGCGGTCGATCAGATTATCCGTCTGGCCCCCGACGACGTCATGCTGGGCATCCTGCCGATCTTCCATTCGTTCGGCTATACGACGACGCTTTGGACGGTGTTGTCGCTTCCGCCGAAGGGCGTGTATCACTTCAACCCGTTGGAGGCACGCGAGGTCGGCAAACTCTGCGGCAAGCACGGCGTGACGATCATGGTCAGCACGCCCACTTTCGTTCGGTCGTATTTGCGGCGTTGCGATCCCGAAGATTTTGCGAAGTTGGATGTTGTTTTCACGGGCGCCGAGCGACTCCCTTCGGAAGTTTGCGATGCGTTTGAGCAGAAATTCGGCGTTCGGCCGGTGGAAGGCTACGGCGCTACCGAGTTGTCGCCGGTCGTGTCGGCCAACGTGCCCGGAAGCCGTGCGGCCGGCAGCCAGCACGAAGGGGTCAAAGAGGGAACGGTAGGGCGGACTCTGCCCGGCGTCTCGGCCAAGGTGATCGATCTCGATACCGGCGAAACGCTTGGGCCCAATCGTTCGGGCATGCTGTTGATTTCCGGTCCGAACGTGATGAAAGGCTACTATGGCCGGCCCGATTTGACGGCCGAGGTGATGCGCGACGGTTGGTACGTTACCGGCGACGTGGCCGAGATCGACGACGAAGGGTTCATCAAAATCACCGGACGAATCAGCCGATTCTCGAAACTTGGCGGCGAGATGGTGCCTCACATTCGCGTGGAAGAGGCCATTTGCCAAGCCCTGCAACTCGATGAGGACGACCTGAAGGTTGTGGTCACATCGGCGCCCGACCCGAAAAAAGGCGAGCGGCTGGTCGTCCTTTTCACCGAGTTGTCGCAGACGCCGGACCAGATATGCAAGACCCTGGCTTCCAACGGTCTTCCGGCGCTCTGGATCCCGTCGCCGGATAGCTTCCGTCGCGTTCCCTCGATTCCCGTGCTCGGCACCGGCAAGCTGGACCTGAAGCAGGTCAAGGATCTCGCGGTGGCGGAGTTTGCGTGAGGGGCGGGGAAGTTGAGAGTTGAGAGTTGAGAGACGAGAGACGAGAGACGAGAGACGAGAGACGAGAGACGAGAGACGAGAGACCCCGATTTTTTCAATCTCCCGCCGCTCGACACTCGACTCTAGACTCTGGACTCTCAACTCTGGACTTATTTCAGTCCGAGGCTCCGCAGGATGAACCGTTCTCGAACGGCGTTCGATAGGAACGGGAAGAAGCACGCGGCGAGGCGGGTTTGGATGCCGACGGGATATCGGGCTTTGGGACGCCGGGCGGTCAATGCATGCATGACGGCGCGGACGACGCACTCGACCGGCATTCCCGTATCGCGCATCTCGATCGACGCCTGTCGCATTTGCTCCATATCGGCGCGGTAGTATTTTTCGGCCTCGGGCGATGCTCGCGAGGCACGTTCTTCGCCCGCGGCGATGGCCTTATCCCAGATCGGCGTTTTCACGCTGGCCGGCTCGATCACCGAGGAGGTGATGCCTGCATTGCGGAGTTCCAGACGAAACGCGTTGGTCATTGCCTCGAGCGCGAACTTCGACATCGAGTAGGGGCCCATGTATGGTGCGGTGACGAAGCCGCTGATCGAGCCCATGTTGACGATTCGCCCGGGTCCGTTGCGTAGCATCGGGAGCATGGCCTGCGTGACGGCGATCTGTCCAATCACGTTGACTTCAAGCTGTTGGCGAATCGCGTCGACCGCGACGAACTCCAACGGACCAGAAACGACGATGCCGGCATTGTTGACGAGTCCGGCCAGACCGGTGTCGCCGACCGAGGCCGAGATTGTCTTGGCCGCGGCTGCGATCGATTCGGGATCGACGACATCGATCATCACGGGCGATAGCCGATCTGAGGCCTTTTGACGCAGATTCGCGGCGGCCTCGTCCGAACGCACGCCGGCGAACACGTGCCAGCCGCGGCGATCGAGTTCCAGGGCACACGCTTCGCCGATGCCGGTCGAGGCTCCGGTGATGACGACCGCACGCGAGTTGGGATTGTTGGCAGACATGATTCACCTGGTTTGGAATGTTTTGTTGAAATGGAGCAAGTTGATTCTAGTTGTTGGCGATTCAGCCCTCAACCCCGGCCCCTCTCCCAAAGGGCGAGGGGAGAAAGCGTGGAACCTCACATTCCTTTGGACAGGATTTGAAATAGGTTGCTGAACTGGTCGGTCCACAGCGGCACGAGGCGTCCGCCGGTCGACGCGTCGGATATTTCCGAATGATGCAGCTTCAGGAAGCCGACGTTGTCGGTCACCAGCATCCACGTATTGTTGTAGCACAGCCGGTCTTCGTCGCCTGCGCTGGCGATCAGCACGGGCGTCATGCCGGCGTCATTGGCCAGCGCCCGAACGACCGGGGCCAAGTCAAGGTAGGTGTTCGAAATGTGAAATGCGATGACTCCGCCCGGCGTGAGGTGGCTGCGATAGAGGTCCATCGCCTCGCGGGTGAGCAGGTGCGTTGGGATGGAATCGCTGCTGAAGGCGTCGACCACCAGCAGATCGAAGTTCTGCGGAGGCTCGTTTTCCAACGACAGCCGCGCGTCGCCCAGCACGACGTCCGACTTGCCACGGCAGTCGCTCAGATAGGTGAAATGGCGATTGGCGATATCGAGCACGGCCGGATTGATCTCGTAGAAGCGGAACACGTCGCCCGGTTCGGCATAGGCGGCCACGGTGCCGATGCCCAGTCCGATTGCGCCGACGCGAATCGGTCCCGACTTGTGCAAATAGGCCATCGCCGCGACGACGCCGCTCCGCTGGCCGTAATAGGCCGTTGGCCAGTGCCGTTTGACCGGGTCGGACGATTGGCGGCCGTGCGTGATTCGGCCATGAACCAGCGTGCGCTCGCGTCGTTGCGGAGCGTCGGATGTTTCGTCTCGTACCGTGACGACGCCGAAGAAGTTGCGCGCTCGATCGACCGCGGGCACCGGATCGAATCCCCAGAAAAACGTATAGGAAACGATCATCGCGACGACGGGCGCGATGATGACGTAGTACGTGATGCCTCGCCGACCGGCTCGGCCTGGCAATAGCAGCAATCCGGCAGCCAACAGGGCCGCCGCGACGACGCCGAACTGCCATTCCAGGTAGGACGAGAAGATCAGCGGAGCGATGAGTGCCACGAACAGTCCGCCTAAGGCGCCGCCCGCCGCGATGACCAGATAGAACTCGGTCAGATAGCGAGGTTGCGGCTTCCGTCGAGCCAACTCGCCGTGGCACACCATGCACACGAAGAACAATGCCGAGCCGTTCAGGAGCAACTCCCATTTCAGTCCGATGGAATGCCCTGTGCGAGCGTACTCATAGGCGACGACGCCCGCCAGGAGCAGCAGGCAACCGGCTGCCCAAAAGCGGCGGAGATACCATCGCTCGTGGTCGAAGCAGATGATGAACGAAAGCAAGTAGAGGCTCAGCGGCACAACCCAAAGAAACGGGACGGAGGCCACGTCCTGGCAGATGTGATTCGTCGCGGCCAGCAGCATGAGCGACGCGCATGCCGGCAGCAGCAACCAGCATAACCGGTGGAGCATCGTGACCGACGTCCCATCTCCTTTTTGCGGAAAAGCCGTCCCCTCTCCCTTTGGGAGAGGGTTAGGGTGAGGGTTTTTGCGGGAAGAAGTCGTCCCGTTTGTGGGCGAGCTTGCCGCCCTCACCCCCGGCCCCTCTTCCAAAGCGAGAGGGGAGACTGACGACTTCCACAACCACGCGAGGCAGACGGCACACAGCGCGGCATAGGCGACGAACGCCGCGGACCAGAGGGTTGCCTGGGTTGGCAAGTCGAGCGACGGCTCGAAGACGAACGGATACGTCAGCAGCGCCGCCAGAGAGCCGAAGTTCGACAGGGCATACAGTCGATAGGGCGACCGGTCTGGGCAGCGGATGCTGAACCACGCCTGGACCAGCGGACTTGTTGCCGAGAGAGCCAAGTAGGGAAGTCCAACGGTGGCCAGCAACAACCACAGGATGCGCCACGTCGGGTTGCTGCTGTCGATCGGCTTGTATTCCTGGCCCGGCAGGATCGGCAGCATCGCCAATGCCGCTGCAACCAACGCGAGATGGGCGATGACTTGGTTTCGCGGCGCGAGCCATCGTTGCAGCAAATGGGCATAGAGGTAGCCGCCGAACAGCAACGTCTGGAAGAACAACATGCACGTCGTCCAGACCGACGGGCAGCCGCCGAACCACGGCAGAATGTTCTTGCTCACCAGCGGCTGCACCTGGAACAACAAGAACGCGCCGATGAGCGTCGCGGCGCTGAACGTCGCGATCGACCATCGGTTCGCAGCAGATGTTGGCCTGGGCTTTGTCATCTTGGCCGTGTGAGCGAGGCCGTCCCTCGCTTACGCTTCGGGTTACGATGGTCCGTTAATTCATAAACTTGCGGTGAACAGCCCACTAACATATCAGAATACCACGGCAACGGCGATGGGGCAAAAAACCGCCGAGCGACGTTCGCTCGTGTAGTGCGTCTAATATGATTGCTCTTATATTACGCAGTTCCGGAGAAATGGGTGCCATGCCCACGCTCGTCGTGGGCATGAAGGGCTGGCAATCATGCTTGCTGT
>JAEWUR010000349.1 GCA_023397045.1 Planctomycetota bacterium | reverse complement strand
CTGCTGGAGAACCGCATTATTTTGTTGCAGGGCGAGATCCACGACGGCAACGCCAACGAATTGGTGATGAAGCTGCTGTACTTGCAGAGCGAGAACCGCCGCAAGGACATCCACTTTTACATCAACTCGCCCGGCGGAAGCGTCAGCGCCACGTTGGCCATTTACGACACGATGCAGATCCTGAGCTGCCCAGTGGCGACCTACTGCGTCGGTTTGGCGGCCAGCGGCGGGGCCGTGCTATTGGCCGGCGGTTCGAAGGGCAAGCGGTTCGCCCTGCCGCACGCCAAGGTGATGATCCACCAGCCTTACGGCCAGGTCGGCGGCCAGGTCTCGGATATCGAGATTCAGGCCAACGAGATCCTTCGCACGCGCGAGGTGCTCAACGAGATTCTCGCCCAGCACACGGGCCAGCCGATCGATCGCATCGCGAAGGACACCGACCGCGACTTTTACATGACGGCCGACCAGGCCAAGCAATACGGAGTCGTCGACGACATCCTGACCAAACAGAAAGCGGAAGCGGACGAGGACGAAAAATAGTGGATGGTGGATGGTGGATAGCGAGCAGACGGCCCGCTGAACCGACCACACATTGGCTATTTCCTGATCTCTGACCCCTGACCCCCGATCCCTATGTCTCTCATTCCTTTTGTCATTGAAAAGAGCGGCCGCGAAGAGCGGGCGATGGATATTTACAGCCGCCTGCTGAAAGACCGCATCATCTTTCTCGGCTCGCAGGTCAACGACGACGTGGCCAACTCGATCGTCGCCCAACTGCTGTTTCTCCAATCGGACGACGCCAAGGCCGACATTCATCTGTATATCAACTCGCCGGGCGGAAGCGTCTCGGCCGGATTGGCCATTTACGACACGATGCAGTTCATCTCCTGCCCGGTGGCCACGTATTGCGTGGGACAAGCGGCGTCGATGGGCGCCGTGCTGTTGGCCGCCGGAGCCCAAGGCAAGCGCAAGGCGCTGCCGAACGCCCGGATCATGATCCACCAGCCGCTCGCCGGCGCCGAGGGAACGGCCGAAGACATCCTGATCCATGCCAAGGAGTTCACCAAGGTCAAGGAGCGGCTGAATCGCATTCTGATCAAGCACACCGGACATCCGTTGGCGAAAATCGAATTGGACACCGACCGCGACCGATTCATGTCGGCCGAGGAAGCGTTGGAATACGGATTGATCGATCACGTGATCGAACATGCCGGGCAGTAGATAGTGAGTAGTGGGTGGTGGGTAGTGGATAGTGAATAGCCGGTAACGGACGATCATGGATGGATCACCGAACCGAGAGCGTTTAGCGGCCGCCGGCACGGCGGCCCACTGACCGCGAATCATAGGAAAATTACAATTCGTTCCCGTTGGCACAGCAAGGAAGCTGTATCATGAAGCCGTGGAACATGGCCCTTCTGGGTTTGACGCTGCTGGCGATCGCCGGATGCCGGAGCGATCCCGCCGTTCCCATCCTCGAACGCCAATTGCGTTTGCAAGAGGATGAGATCTACCGTCTTCGGGCGCAATTGGACGCGGCCTGCAACGATAGCTCGCATTGTTCCGACCGAGGCGCGTCCGAGCGCACGTCCGAGCCGCGCGATGGGGCGCCGGATTCACGATCTTCGGGCCGCTCCGATAGCGCGCCGAGCGTTCCGTCCTTCCAGATCGACTACGGCACGCCCGGAAGCAACGAGCCGCCGAAGGGTTTCGACCCGGGAACGCCGCCGGTCCCGGACGATGAGCCCGCGAAGAAGCAAGACGAAACGAGCGGGCCGATGTTCGAACACGGCGGCGACAAGGTCTCTTCTCGCATGGGCCGCACAACGATGGTATCGCAATCGAGCGGCCAGCCGTTCACGCCCGGCGGCGACAGCCGTCGCGTCGCAAGCATCGTGCTGAATCGCATTTTGACCGGAGGAATCAGCGAGAATGCGACGGCGGGCGACCAGGGGCTGCTGGTGGTCGTCGAGCCGCGCGATCGCGACGGGCGGACGATCGACGCCCCGGCCGAGATGAGCGTCGTGGTGATCGATCCGGCGCTCGAGGGCGACGCGGCCCGGGTGGCCCGATGGGATTTCACGCCCGGCGAAACGGCGTCGCTGTTCCGCCGCGCCGGCGCGAGCCGAGCCATTCACTTGACCATGACCTGGCCCGACGGTCCGCCGGTGAACCGTCAGTTGCATCTGTTCGTCCGCTACGTCACGGCCGATGGGCGGAAGTTGCAGGCCGACCAGTCGATTGAAATCGCGTTGGCCGGCGACCAAACGGCCAAGAACGAAACGCCATCCGATCAGGTGGGCTCGCGACGCATTCGCGAGCCTCGCCCGGCCGACCCCGCGCCGCACGTCGCCGCGCGGCAGGATGAAGCTAATAAGCCACGGCGGCCCGTATGGTCGCCCGACCGGCAATAGTGAAATCACATCAGTCCTGACGTCAGGAGTCTACCGATGAATATTCGCACGATCATAGTCGCGTTGCTCGCCGTGACGTTCGCAACGGCCTTCGCATCGGCTCAGTCACAACCTTTGCGAGCGCCCGAAGCGGGCGGCGCGTTGCAGCCGGATCAGCCGGTGCAGCCAAACGTGCCGCAACTCGTCCAACGCTCGCAACAACCGCCGCAAGCACCCCGGGCACCCTTCCAATTGACTCCGCAAGAGCAAGCCCACGTCGATCGCGTGCTGAAGCAATGGGAAGAGCACAATAACACGATCAAGACGTTCGATTGTCAATTCAAACGTTGGGTCTACGACAAGGTCAACGGCACCGCGGACCATCCGATGTTCATCGACACCGGCGTGATTAAATACGAATCGCCCGACCGCGGAATGTTCCGCGCGGAAAAGACCGAACGGAACGGCCAGACCGTTCCGATCGAAGAAGCCCGGGCCGAGCATTGGATCTCCGACGGGAAATCGATCTTCGAGTTCAGCCACACGAAGAAGCAGTTGATCGAGCACAAGCTGCCGCCGGAGCTACAGGGCAAGGCAATTGCCAACACGCCGCTGCCGTTCCTGTTCGGCGCCGAGGCCCAAAGGCTTAAGGAGCGGTACTTCCTTCGCATCGTCACGCCGGCCGACGTGAAAGATCAGATCTGGCTCGAGGCCTATCCTCGCTTTCAGCATGATGCGGCCAATTTTCATCACGCACAGTTCATCATCGCTACGCAGGGCATGTCGCCGTTCGCGTTGAAATTGATCCAACCGAACGAGACCGACTATATGGTCTATCAGTTTTACGACATCGTGGTCAACGACCCGTTGCGGTTGTTCAAGGGCGATCCGTTCCGCGCCTACACGCCGATGGGCTGGCAGAGGATTGTCGAGGAACCGCCCGCACCGGCACAGGCCAGCCGCGTGCCCGGCGAAGGTCAGCCGCGATAGTGCCGGCGTGTGTGGCACTGCTGTCCAGCAGCGAGAATGGCGATTTGACGGGTGTGTGGCACTGGCTCGTTGTGTGGCACTGGCTCGGCCAGTGCTGGAACTTGCACCGATTGGGCACTGGCATAGCCAGTGGCACACGGCGAAGGTCAGCCGCGATAGCTTGGACGGAAAACGTGCCGCCGGCTCTGCGATTGCCCGAATTTGGACGGATTCGGGCACAAACCGGGCCTGTGGCACCCAATACGGCGATCTACTCCCCCTCCGAATTGACGACGCGAAAAGCAAGTCTATAATCAGAGATAGGGGAGGTCGTCCCATGTTCTCGACAATGCCGATGCCATGCCGCCGTTTCGTTCGCTCGTCGCAGGCGGCAGCCGTTCTTGCGATCTTGTTTTTCGGTCTCGCGTTCTTAATGCCGACTCTCGGCCGGGCCGAAGACAAGCCGAAGCCGACCGCGCAGATCGGACGTTTCGTTCACATCGGCTTGCCGATCAACGGGCAGACTTACGAGCGGACGCGGCGGATCGTCCACCGCGCAATCGATCAGGCCAAGCGAGAGAACTCGCGGCTGACGCTGGTGTTCGAGTTCGACGTGCCGAAGGGCCAGAAGAACTTCGGACGCGGCAGCGAATTCGGCGCGGCCCACGATCTGGCCGACTTCCTATCGAGCGATGAGCTGAGCGCGGTGCGGACCGTGGCGTACATCCCGCGATCGATCCAGGGAAACGCCGTCCTGGTGGCCTTGGCCTGTCAGGAGATCGTGATGGCGAAAGACGCCACGATCGGCGAGGCCGGCATCGACGAAAAGACGATCACGCCGACGTTGCGCAGCGCGTATGCCGAGATCGCCAACCGGCGGCGAACCGTGCCGACCGCGTTGGCGCTGGCCATGCTCGATCCGTCGATGGAAGTGTTTCAGGTCGAGACGGAGGTCGGCTCGGAGTTCGTCACGGCCGAGGGGCTGGCGAAGCTCAAGGAGCAACACGCGACGAAGGAACCGGTCGTCGTGAAGCGCGGCGGCGAGCCCGGCGAGTTCACCGGAGTGGAATCGCGGCGGCTCGGCATGGTCAGCTATCTGGCCGACGATCCGCGCTCGCTGGCCAAGGCTCTCGACATGCCGCCGGGTTCGGTCGTCGAAGATCCTTCGCTCGAAAACGGATGGCGGGCCGTCCGCGTCGATCTGAAAGGTCCGATCCGCGCCGATTCG
Source organism: Planctomycetota bacterium (assembly GCA_023397045.1). GTDB lineage: Bacteria > Planctomycetota > Planctomycetia > Pirellulales > Thermoguttaceae > JAEWUR01. Next base: position 4,482 of record JAEWUR010000349.1, on the reverse strand, counting down.
GTCGATCAGGCGCAGCGAATGATCGAGAAACAGGTGAAAGACCACGGCGCCAACTTCATCTGCCTTTGGATCGAGAGTCCCGGCGGTTCGATGAGCGATTCGTTGCGTCTGGCCGATTTCGTGGCGTTCCAACTCGATCCGAGCCGCGTGCGGACCGTGGCCTATGTGCCGCATGAAGCCCGCGCCGATGCGGCCGTCATCGCGCTGATGTGCGACCAGTTGGTCATGGCCCCGGCAGCGGTCCTCGGCGGATCGGGCGCCGAGCAGCCGTCAGCCGACGAGATCGCATCGGCCGGCGAGACGATCCGCAAAGCGCTCGCCCCGCGCAAGGGCCGATCGTGGTCGCTGCCCACCGCGATGATCGATCCAAGTTTGGAGGTCTACCGGTTCACGCGGCAGGGCGATGCTCGCGACGTCGAATACTTCTGCGAGGCCGAATTGGCCGAACAATTGGATCCAAAGCAATGGGAGCGCGGCGCGCTGGTCACCACGCCGGGCACGCCGCTGAAATTGCTTGGCGCCGAGGCCGAGACCTATCGGCTGGCCAGCGCCTGCGTCGATAGTTTCGCCGAGTTCAAACAACAATACGGCCTCGAAGACGCCGAACTGGTCGAGCCCGGCTGGGCCGATTTCCTGATCCACGCGCTGGCGTCGCCCGGCGTCGCGGTGTTGTTGCTCGTGATCGGCGGCGCGGCGCTCTACATCGAGCTGCATGCGCCGGGTCTGGGCATCGGCGGATTCGTCGCCGCGGTCTGCTTTCTGCTGTTCTTCTGGAGCCGATACCTCGGCGGCACGGCCGATTGGCTTTCGATCTCGCTGTTCGTGGCCGGCATGGCGTTTCTGCTGCTGGAAGTGTTCGTCATTCCAGGTTTCGGCATCTTTGGGCTAGGCGGCGGCGCGTTGGTGCTGGCCTCGCTGGTGCTGGCCAGTCAGACGTTTCTCTGGCCGCGCAACGAGTACCAATTCGATCAGTTAACGCGATCGTTGTTGAGCATCGCGGCCGCGGGCGTTGGCATCATCGTCGTGGCGGTCGTCTTGCGGAAGTGGTTGCCGCACGCTCCGCTGTTTGGACGGATGATGCTTGAGCCGCCGGCGGGCGAGGAAGCCCGGGAACTAAGCCGCCGCGAGTCGCTGGCGCGTCGAGACGAGCTGGTCGGCCGCCTTGGCACGACCACCACGCAACTGACGCCCGGCGGCAAAGCCCGATTCGACGACATGCTGGTCGACGTCATGGCCGACGGCGAGGTGATCGAGCGGGGCACGCGGGTTGAAGTCGTCGAAGTCCACGGCAACCGTGTTTTGGTCCGGGAAGTTAGTGGGTAGTGGATGGTGAATGGTGGATGGTGAATGGAGGATTGGAGACACCACGATCCGTGTAGTATTCCTTTCAATATCCTCGCCGACTTCGCAATTCCTCACCATTCATCTTTCACCATCCACCATTCACCATTCGCCATCCACTCCCATGCAACTCCTACTGCTCGGCACGACCGGTTATCATCCGAACGACAGGCGGGAGACGCCGTGTCTGCTGTTGCCGGATTGCGGCGTGATGCTGGACGCCGGAACGGCGGTCTATCGCGCGGGGGAGTATCTGAAGACGCCGGAGTTGGACATTTTCTTGACGCACGCACATCTGGATCACGTCGTCGGATTGACGTTTCTGTTCAGCGTCACGCGGGTGCATCCGCTGCGTCGCATCACGCTGCACGCGCTGCCGGAGAAGTTGGCGGCGGTCGACAAGCACTTGTTTTCCGATGCGTTGTTCCCGACGCGGCCGCCGTTCGATCTGAAACCGTTGGAAGAATGTTTCGCGCTGCCCGGCGGCGGGCGGCTCACGCATTTCCCATTGGAACATCACGGTGGTTCGATCGGCTACCGGCTCGATTGGCCCGGCCGCTCGATGGCCTATGTGACCGACACGACGGCCGATCCCAATGCGTCCTATGTGTCGAAGATCCGCGGCGTCGATCTCTTGGTCCACGAATGCTACTATGCCGACGACCAGGCCGATCTGGCGAAGAAACTCGGCCACAGCAACACGACGCGCGTTGCGCAGGTGGCCTATCAGGCGGGCGTGAAGCGATTGGTGCTCGTGCATCTCAATCCGCTGTCGATCGCCGACGATCCGATCGGACTGGACACGGCGCGCGACATTTTTCCCAACACGATTCTGGGAGAAGACCGGATGGAGTTGAAGTTTTGAGGTCGGCTCTGCTGCGAAGAGTTTCTGCAGGGCGGCAGAAGCCTTCACCCTAACCCTCTCCCGGCGGGAGAGGGGACTTCACACAAGCATTCTCACGCGGTTCGATCGGCAAAGACTTTCACGTCGCGCGGCGTCACGTAGACGGTGCTGCCGGCCTTGATGTCGAGCGATCGGTAACGCTCTTGCGTCAATTCGGCGCAGAGCCGCTCGCCCGAACAGGCCGCCAATTCCAATCGGACGTTCGGACCGGCCGAGTGGATGCGCGTTACTTTCGCTTCCAACGACGGATGGCCGTCGGGCGACACGTCGACGTCGAGTTCGTGCGGGCGAATGAACACTCGGGCCGCCTGATTGGGCGTGCCGGCGTGTTCGGGCGACTCCCAGGCAAGCGTCGAGAAGTGGACCTTGCCGCCTTCCAAGCGGCCGTGGAAGAAATTGACCTGGCCCAAGAATTTGACGACGAACTCCGTGCTGGGATGATGAAAGACCTCGTCGGGCGTGCCGATCTGCTCGATGCGGCCTTCGTTCATCACCAACACGCGATCGGCCAACTCGAGCGCCTCGTCCTGATCGTGCGTGACGAACACGCTGGTCAAATGGATTTCGTCGTGCAAGCGACGGAGCCACTGCCGCAACTCCTGCCGCACCCGGGCGTCGAGCGCGCCGAACGGCTCGTCCAATAACAAGACCTTCGGCTCGATGGCCAGCGCTCGGGCCAGCGCCACGCGTTGTCGTTGACCGCCGGAAAGTTGATGCGGATAGCGATGCGCCATGCTCTCCAACTGCACCAGTTTGAGCAGGCGCATGACCTTGTACTTCACCAGGTTTCGGCCCGGCCGATGGATTCGCGGCCGCACGCGCAGGCCGAACGCGACGTTCTCGAAAACCGTCATGTGGCGGAACAGCGCATAGTGCTGGAATACGAACCCGACTTGCCGGCTGCCGACGTTTCGGCCGGCGACGTCTTCGTCGTGGAACAGGATGGCGCCGCTGCCGGGGTTCGGTTCTTCCAGGCCCGCGATGATCCGCAGCAGCGTGGTCTTGCCCGATCCCGAGGGTCCCAGCAGCGCGACCAATTCGCCGGTGGCGACGCTCAGGCTGACGTTGTCCAGGGCGGTAAACGTGCCGAACGTTTTCGTAATATCTCTGACTTCAATCCCCACGATTAATCCCCCGTCCAGCCCAGCTCATCGGGCACAATTTGCTCGGCGGCCTTCCATTGCAGCACGGATTTCAGCACCAGCGTGACCATCGCCAACATGGCCAGGAGCGACGCCACGGCGAACGCGGCGGTAATGTTGTACTCGTTGTAAAGCATTTCGACCTGCAAGGGCATGGTGGTCGTCTCGCCGCGGATTTGGCCGGACACGACGTAGACGGCGCCGAACTCGCCCATCGTCCGCGCGTTGCAGAGGATCACGCCGTAGAGCAGGCCCCACTTGATATTCGGCAGCGTCACGCGCCAGAACGTCTGCAAGCCGCTGGCTCCCAGCACTCGCGCCGCTTCCTCCTCCTCGGTGCCCTGCGCCTGCATCAACGGGATCAGTTCCCGGGCGACAAACGGAAAGGTGACGAACAGCGTGGCCAACACGATGCCCGAGACGGTGAAGATGACCCGAATGCCGTGCGCATCGAGCCACGGCCCGAACCAACCCTGCATTCCGAAAAGCAGAACGAACACCATGCCCGAGATGACCGGCGAGACGCTATACGGCAGATCGATCAGGGTAATCAGCAGGCTCTTGCCGACGAATTGGAATTTTGCGATGGCCCAGGACGCGATGACGCCGAAGAGCGTGTTGACCGGCACGACGATCAACGCGACCAACAGCGTCAGCCGGATGGCCGAGAGCGCGTCGGCCTCGCAGAGCGAACGGACATAGACGTCCCAGCCTTGACTTAGCGCCTGGGCGAAGACGGCCAGCAACGGCACCATCAGGAACAGCGCAAGGAACGCCAGCGAGACGCACGTCAGCGTCAGGCGCACCCACCGCGGCTCGGTCGTGGCCGGCGTGGCCTTTCGGGCGGCGGTCTTCTTGATTTTTAGGGCGACGGTTCCGGCCATGGCTGGGTTCTGTCCGCCGTGCCGGCGAACGCTAAACGGTTTTGTCCGTCGTGTGGGCGGACGCTAAACGTTGATGTCGAACGTTGTCAAAAAACGATTACGCGGCGTAGCGCCGGCTCCACCATTGCAGCATATTGATGAACAACAGCACGGCAAACGACGCCGTGAGTGCGACGACGGCGATCGCCGCGGCCTCGGCATAGTTGTACTG
>JAEWUR010000336.1 GCA_023397045.1 Planctomycetota bacterium | reverse complement strand
TCCTTCCAAAGTTTGTACTCAAAACTGTCGACCAAGGCAATCCAGCTTGCCTCGATAATGTTCTCGCTGACACCGACCGTGCCCCAGACGTCGTCCTCGTCCTGGCTCTCGATAACCACGCGAACCAACGCCGCGGTGGCCGCCTCGGAGTTGATCACGCGCACCTTATAATCGACAAGGTGCAGTTTTACCAGGTTCGGAAACAGGCCGTTGAGCGCTTTTCGCATGGCCGCATCCAGGGCGTTGACCGGACCGTCGCCCTCGGCCACTTCATGCTTGACAACCTCGCCAATCCGAATTTTCACGGTGGCCTCGGTCCGGATGCCGCCGTTCCGATCGGTCTCGACGTTCACATGGTAATGCAACAAGTCGAAGTGAGGCCGATAGGTGTTGGTGCACTGCTGCACCAGCAACCTGAACGACGCATCGGCCGCCTCGTACTGGTAGCCGGCGTTCTCCATCGAAACGACTCTGGCCAGGATTTCGTCGGTCTGCGCGGCCGTCGGCGTTTCGGTCGTGCCGGTTGACGTCACGGCGGCGATATTCGATCGGCCCGACAACTCGCTGACCAACACGCGACGCTCGTTGCCGACCCGTTCCGGATCGATATGTTCGTAGCTGGCGGTGTTTCGCGCGATGCCGCTGACGTGCATTCCGCCCTTATGGGCGAAAGCGCTCTTGCCGACAAACGGCTGATTCGCCCGAAAGTTCATGTTGACCAGTTCGTAAACGTAGCGCGACAGTTCGGTGAGCCGCGCGACCCCGCCGGGCAACAACAAATCGTAGCCGCGTTTTTTGACCGCCAGATTCGCGACGACGGAGATCAGGTCGGCGTTGCCGCATCGCTCACCGAACCCATTGATCGTGCCCTGGACCATGACGGCCCCGGCATCCACGCCGGCGATCGAATTGGCCACGGCCAAATCGCAATCGTTATGGCAATGCAGTCCCACGGGCACGGGCAATTTGGCCACGGCGTCGGCCGTGATTTCGGCGACCTCGGCGGTCATGCTCCCGCCGTTGGTGTCGCAAAGCACGACCATCTTCGCACCGGCGTCAGCGGCAGTTCGCACGGCCTCGATGGCATAGTCCCGATCCTGCTTCCAGCCGTCGTAGAAATGCTCGGCATCGAAGATGACCTCGCGTCCGGCCTGAACCAGAAAACCGACGCTGTCGCGGATCATCACGAGGTTCTCCTCGCGAGTCGTCCGCAACACATCGGTCGCTTGGAAGGCCGAGGCCTTGCCCACCAGCGTGATGACGGCCGCACCGGAATCGAGCAAGGCCTTCAGGCCAACGTCTTTGTCGGCGGTCACTCCCTTGCGGCGCGTCATGCCAAACGCACACACCCTCGCGTGTTTCAGGTCGAGTTCGGCGACGCGCTGAAAGAACTGTGCGTCCTTCTCGTTCGAGGCCGGATAGCCGCCTTCGACATAGTCGAACCCCAATCGGTCGAGCCGTTCGGCAATCGCGAGTTTGTCTTGGAGCGAAAAACTGATGCCCTCGCCCTGGGCGCCGTCACGCAGCGTGGTGTCGTAGATCTCGATTCTTCGCATAGGGCAGACAGGGGTCAGAGGTTACGGAAAAAACGGGGGCATCGAACGCCGCGCTCATGGTCTTTTCATAAAAAAACCCCGAAGCCGGATCGGCCTCAGGGCTTCGTGATTTTCGGAAAAACACCGGAAGCCCTACGGCCGAACCTTCCCAATAACCCAAATGTCCACTGCGGCGCCGATGGCGTTGTTCCGCAGGCTGACAATTCGGGGAAGCTCAATAAACATGGTTCGACCAGGGCTGCATCAAAAAATGAAACCGTAATCTAACAACTTTATGGTGATTGGCCAACCGTGTCAACTGCCTGCGGGAATTGAATAGACTCACACTCTTCGGACGGGTGCCCGTTTCACTAGATTTTACGCTATTTTGACAGGCATTTCTTGCGTAATTAACACATCCCCTCCTTCCGTAACAGCCTCGGCCGGAATAAACGTTTTTTCAGTTACAACTGATATAATTGTTCGTAATCCCGCAGTGGGACTCGGAAAAACCCTAGAAAGTTGCATGAAAATTGTGGCATATACGGTCGGGTTTTGATATCCTGGAACTTACTTTCGCGGGTCCGGGGCATGCACTTTTCGAGGACTGCCGCTGTCCTTTTTTTGCCGGGAGGCCACAGTCATGATCAGAAAAATGCCTGACCAAAAACGGGTCATCGAGGATCACCAGATTCCTGCGGATGGCGGAGAAACGCTTCGGGCAAAGCTGCTCTACCCGCGGGCGTCGGTTCCAATTCAACGGGTAGTCCTGATGGTTCCGCTCGTTGGCGCCAGCGCGGGGCAACCGCTTCCGATTTTTCGCAACTTCGCCCGATGCGGCGGCGTGATGGTCAGCTATGCGTACCGCGGTCATCCCGGCTCGGATGGCATGTTCGAACTGGACAAGACCGTCGTCGACACGCATCATGCCATGCTCTGGGCGGCCGACTTTGCCGACAAGCTCGGCGTTCCGCTTCACGCCTTCGCCGTGTGCTACGGCGTCATTCCCATGCTTGCCCAATTCGGTAAGAATGGGCAGGGGCCTAAATATTTCAAATCGGTGAACACCGTTTCCGGACTGTTTCGCGTGGATCAAATCCTGCGATTCGATCATTTCGCACCGGTCATGGGCCGGCACCTCGGCCAAGAGTTGACCACCGAAGATCTGATGGCGGGCATCGCCGAGGATCGATTCGATTGGAACGGAACGGCGTTTCGCGGCGCCGTCTACGAGTATCTGACGAATTTGTTCCCGGAGTTAAGGATTGGTCGCGATTATTTCGAAGATCTCACCTACGACCGGATCAATATCGCCAAGACGCTCCTGCAACTTTCCGGGGCGCGCTATCTCGACGACGTTCGGATACCGCCCGAGATCCCTTGCAACGTCTACGTCGGCCTGCAAGACAATTTACTGAACATGCATACCGAGGAAGGACGCAAGGCGTATCATCAACGAATCCTGTCGATGATTCCCCACGCCCATATTGTTGAGGGAAACTACGACCACTACGGGCAAGGCCCCGAGCACAACACCGGAATCAGCAGCCTGACCGACGACATGGCCGCGTCGGAAAAGCACGCGATCCCAGCACCACACTTCGCAACCGTCGAACAGCCGCGCCGAGTCCCCCGATGAACCCGTTGCTTCATTTTTGGAACGAGCAATACGGAATCCAACACCCGTTGGAAGCCGACACGAGCGTGTCGCGATTCGTGAATCGCCATGTCGTGGCCGGGGTGCTCAACGCTTTTCCCCGGGCTATGGTCAAGTTCTTCAGCCTCAGCCGGAGCGAACTGATCCAACGGCTTTTCGTCGACAAAGAAGGGGGATCGTTCAAAGCCCTCCAGGCGATCTATGCCTACGACGATCCGACCAAGCGGGGCGATCTGCTGAACCGGATCTTCATGCAGTCGCCCGCTCTGAAGGCGGCCCGCAACCGGCGACGCATCGCACAGGCGATGTTGCGCCGCTGCCTGGAGTCGCAATCTCCCGATAGGCCAACCCTGGTACTGGCCATCGGCGGCGGCGACGGATTTCTCGAAGCGGAAGTCATTGCCGGACTCGACCGCCCCAACATCTACTATTGCTCGATCGACATGGACGAACGCGCCGTCGAGGAAATCGGCAAGACACTCAGGCACTACGGCTTGGAAGGCCGAGGATTCGTCTGGAAGGGCGCCGTCAACGGACCGATCGACCTGGAAGCGATCCTCGACCGAGTGCGGCAACATTTTGACGTATCGTTCGATGGGATCGGCGTCGCCGTGCTTCATGGAATCGCCGAATATCTCGATATCGGCTCGCCGTCGAACGACACCCTCGGCGCGATTCTCGACGCCGTGCATCATTGCTCGACTCCTAACGGACGCCTGCTGATCAGCCAAACGGATTACCACGACCGCGTTCGTTTCGCGGAGCGTGGATTGTTGATCCAAATGCGACTGCGCGATCTTGACGAGCTGTCGGCCGAGATCGAAAAGGCCGGCTGGCAGATCGACATCTGCAAGCATGAGCCGATGGGGTTGATCACCATGTGCATGGCTCACAAACCGAGTGACGCAGAGCTTCGTCGCGACGATTCCTCGATGCTCGAACGGCCGCACATCGGCCGCAAGACAGCCGCAGGGCGTCCAGGACCGGCCGCGACTCGCTCCGACGTTCGCCCATAAGGCCGGTATAATCGCTTCGATCGTTGCATCCGGATTTCCCGCTGCGCCGGCGATCCATCTCCACCTTCTCACCTACCTATGCGCCGAAAAAAGGTACACTTATACCAAGATACCCTAGCCGTACCTTGGTAGTAGCCTAACCTAGGCGTTCGGCCATTTGTTGACCGGACCGTTGTTCCGGCACAAAGCAGTCGGCTGGGACGTTGATCGAGACGTTCGGCATAGACGCAGATACCACGATGGAAAGCACGATCACTCCCCAACCGCCGTCGAGCGAATCGTTCGCTTTCCCGAACATCGAGTCCGGTATCGCGGCCATCGATCGCCGTTTTCAACTTTCGAAGGTCGTCAAGGAAGATCGAAACGTTCGAAGCTTCTCGGCCATCGATCGCAAGAATGGCGCGGAAGTGGTGCTGCGTTTGTTCGACATGGCCACGATGCTGAACGTTGTCCAGCGCCGTCTCGAACGCGATGCGACGACGCTCCAGACGATTGGCCACCCATGTCTCGAACGGGTGCTCGAAGTCGATCACGAAGACAACAAGCTCTGGATGGTTCGCTCATTCGTTCCCGGAATCACCCTGCGCGAGCGATTGGATTCGGGCTGCCTTACGCCGGCCGAAACGGTCGAACTGGGGTGCCGGCTTTTTTCCGCCCTATCCGAGGTGCATGCGCACGGCATACTGCATCGCGACGTTCGGCCGTCGAATATCATCGTGAACCCCGAGTCGCCGATCAATTCGGCGGTCCTGATCGACTTCGGGCTTGGCGGAGTCCACGATTTCATGTCGACGAGTCTCGTCGAGTCGATCGGCGAAGCGATCTACCATTCGCCGGAGCGGAACGGGACGTTGGATTGCGACGTCAGCGAAACCTCCGACCTGTATTCCGCCGGAATCGTGTTGTATGAATGCCTGGCGGGCCGTGTCCCGTTTACCGGCAGCAGCGTGGGCGGAATCCTCCTGCAACATATGACCTCGCCGGCCCCCGAACTCCGCAGCCTCGGCCTCGCGATTCCGCGCGTGCTGGACGAACTCATCCAGCGGCTCCTGCGAAAGGATCCCCTGGACCGTTATCAGACGGCCGAGGCCGTTCTGTTTGACCTGAAATCGATCTCCGAGTCGCTCGCCGCCGGTGCGCAGGAGCCGGCTTGCGTCATCGGATTGCACGACCAGCGGCGCTCTCTGACCGAACCGGCGTTCATCGGTCGTGAATGCGAATTGTCCCAGATGGACAAGATCATTCGGCAAGTCGTGTCCGGCAACGCCCGACTGGTCTTCGTCGAGGCGGAGTCCGGCGGAGGGAAGACTCGATTTCTCGACGAGGTCGCGATGCAGGGCATCCGCGTCGGGATGCGAGTCCTTCGCGGCATGGGATCGGAACAGGTCGGTCAGAAGCCGTTCCGCATGTTCGACGGCATCATCGACGATCTCGCGGCCGAATGCCGTGCGCATCCCACGCTGGCCAGGTCGCTGAAACGACATTTGGGTGAACACCTCGACGCGGTGGGCGTGGCCTTGCCCGAGCTTTTTCAAGCGTTGGGATGGCCCCTGCCGGCCACCTCCGGCCCCGAGGCATTCGGCGAAGTTCGCAACATTCAGGCATTGTCCGTATTCCTCGACGCCTTGGGCGCCAATTCACCGGTCCTGATTCTTCTCGACGACTGTCAGTGGGCCGACGAGTTGACCCTGAAGTTGATCGCCCATTGGCACCGAAATCGCTCGGTGTCCGGCCGAGGGGGATCTCGCGTCCTGTTGTTGACGGCGTTCCGATCCGAAGAAGTGTCCGATCTCCATCCACTTCGACAGTTGCCGAACGACGAACACCTGAGGCTGGCTCCGTTGGCCCAGGAGGAGATCACCCGATTGCTCGAATCGATGGCCGGTGAACTGCCCGAACAGGTCGTCGACATGGTCTATCGCCTGTCCGAGGGCAGTCCGTTCATGGCCACGGCAGTCCTGCGCGGGATGGCCGAGTCGGGCGCCTTGGTCGCCAAGCCCAACGGCTGGCAAATCGAGACCTTCGCGTTGGCCGACCTTCAGTCCTCCAATCGCGCGGCGAGTTTTCTGCTGCGCCGCATCGAACTGTTGCCGGCCAAGACCATCGAGCTGCTCACCATCGGCGCCGTCATCGGAAAAGAGTTCGACCTCGACTTGGCGGCCGACCTCTTGAAGATCTCGCACAAGACCGCGATGCAGGTGCTCGATACGGCGCGCTCCCGGCACATCGTCTGGATTCGGCCGGACGAACTTGAATGCGCGTTCGTTCACGACAAACTTCGCGAAGCCCTGCTGACGCAAGTCACCGCCGAGCGCCGACAAATCTATCACCAATCGATCGCCGAATACCTCGAGGCAAAAGACGCGAGCCGCATCTTCGAACTGTCCTACCACTTCGACGCCGCCGGCGATCACGAGCGAGCGCTGCCCTATGCAATTCAAGCGGCGGAGCAGTCGCGAGCCCAACACTCGCTGGAAGTCGCCGAAGTACAGTATCGTATCGCACAGCGGGCCTCGGGCCGTTGCGACAACGTAACCCGTTATCGAATCGCCGAGGGATTGGGCGACGTCTTGATGCTGCGCGGCCAATACGATAGGGCCGAGGGATTGTTCCAATCGGCCGTGTCGCTGGCCGAGGGCCCGTATTCCGAGGCGCAAATTCGCGGACGACTGGGCGAGCTCGACATCAAACGCGGAGACATGGGCAGCGCGGCCCATTGGTTCGAAGAAGCCCTGCGGTTGCTCGGAACTCCGCCGGCGTCGAATCCCATCGTCTACCTGATGAAGTTCCTGTGGGAGATGCTTGTCCAGGTCGTCCATACGGTGTTTCCCCGCTGGTTCGTTTGCCGGAACGCCGAGCGGCCGCCCGACATTGTTCTGCTCCGTCTCACTCTGTTGAGCCGGCTATCGTGCGCCTATTGGTATTCGCGCAGCCGGGTATGGAATTTTTGGGTGCATCTGTACAGCCTCAACCTTGCCGAGCGGTACGCGCCCACGATTCAGTTGGCCCAGATCTACTCCGAGCACGCCATCGCAATGACCTTGATCAGTTGGTATTCGCGTGGAATCGAA
>JAEWUR010000326.1 GCA_023397045.1 Planctomycetota bacterium | reverse complement strand
AAATAATGCGGTTCTCCAGCAGCAAGTCGCCGAGCGTCATTTGCCGCTGCCGCTGGTAATCGCGATAGTTGGCCATCGGATCGATGACGGCCGGGCGCGAAAAATCGTTCATGGATGATCCTTCATCGGGAAAAGAAATTGCTTGTGGGGCTCAGGAAAGTAATCTCGGCAGGCCCGCAAAGAGTCCGTCCGCCTTTCGCGTCTCCCCTCTACCGCAAGCGGGAGAGGGGCAGGGGGTGAGGGCGGTGTGTATTTCCAAAAACGGCTGCTCGTATTCTCCGTAAAGCCTTACGCCATTTGGCCGTCCGACAATCGACCTCCGTGTGGATTGATGATCAGCAAAGTCCTGCCGCAACGTTGCAGCGATCGTTCCGGCGAAACCGGCCTCCCGTGGGGCGGCCGGCTTGCATCACTCGTCGTGGTGTCGCTTCTCTCGCGACTCGGTCGAACCTTTCGCCTCGGGCACTTCCTCGCCCTCGTCGTACTTGGCCTCGGGAATGTCCGACTCTTCGCCGCCGCCGGCTGCGTGATCGATCGCTTCCTCGTCGGTGCGGCGGAAGTCGTAGGGCACTTCCTTGAACGTCGCATGCTCCATGATGCGCTCGATCACCTTCCGCTCGACAATCTGGTTGCGGAGCACGTCCATCGAGCCGTCCTTCTCGATTCGGGCGCGAACCCGTCGCGGCGACTCGGCGCTCTGGGCGGCGATCAACGCGATCTCGGTGTCGTAATCGTTGTCGGCCGCGTCGATCTCATCCTCCTCGGCGATGCGCTCGAGGATGAAATGCTCCTTCAGCGCCTGGGCGGTGCTCGCCATGCTGTTCTGACGCAACGCGTTCTCGTGAGCCCGAATCTCGGCGTCGCTGAAGCCGCTTCGCTGCAACTCCATGACGGCTCGCTGCAACTCGCGATGGCTCTGACGACGCAGCAGCGTGGGCGGCAATTCCCAATTGGCCGCCACGGTCAACGCCTTCGTGATCTGCTCGCGGGCGCGGCGATGTTGTTCGTATTCCAACTGTCGGGCCAACTGATCGCGAATCGCGTCGCGCAACTCGGCCTCGTCCTGGAACCCGCCCAATTCGTCGAGCAACTCGGGCGTAATCGCGGGCACTTCCAACTTCTTGACTTCGAGCACCTCGAAGATCGCCGTGACCTTCTGGCCGCGGAGCGCGGCGTTCGGCGCGTCGTCGGTCAACAGGGCCTCGCCCTCGCGGGTTTGCCCGCCGCGGATGCCTTCCATCAACTTGTCGAAACCCTCGATCTTGCCGTCGCGGAAGCTCAACACCGGCCGCAACCGGATGACTTCTTCCTCGGCGCTGGCGAGAACGTCGTCGCCGTGCTTGAACGTCAGGTTTGTCGTGATGTAATCGCCCGACGATGCGGGGCCGTCGTAGGGAACCAACCGGCCTCGTCGCGTCAAAATGTCGTTAAGCGTCTGGTTCACGTCCTCGTCCGAGAATTCGCGGACAGGCTTCTCGATGACCAAACCCTTCCACTTCGGAAGCTCGAACTCAGGCCGCACCTCGATATCGAACTCAAAGGTCATCGGCCCGTCGTCGGGAAGCTCGATGGCTTCATAGTCGAAATCGGGCTCGCTGATCGACGAAAGCTTCTGCTCGTCGTTCACCTGGGCCAAGCTCTGCATCAGCAGTTCGCTCTTCACCTTTCCGGCGATGTCCTTCCGGAAGCGATTTTCGACCAGTTTGCGGGGCGCGCGGCCCGGTCGGAAGCCCGGCACCTGGGCCGTGGGCATCAATTCGCTGAACTCCTTGTCGAAGAACCGCTCCACGTCTTCGTGCGGGACCGTAACCGCGACGTGACGCTCGCAAGTGCTGCGCGTCTCGACCTTCACCTCGAGGTTCAGGCGTTGGGCCTCTTCTTCACCCTCGGCGGTGGCGTCAGCGTTCAACTCGGTCTCGGCGAGGTCTTGCTTGTCGGTGTCTGACATGGCTTCTGTGAAAGGTTAAAAGATTGTCCGTCGCAAAGAGCGGGTGATGGGGTTCGAACCCACGACAACGACGTTGGCAACGTCGTGCTCTACCAACTGAGCTACACCCGCGTCGGTTGGATTCGCCAAGCTGCCTCGGCTTCCTGGTTCCAACTGCGGAATCTCGAAATTATAGGCCGTAAAGTACACGGTTCAAGGGCAATTGGCCCTTGCGACCGGAAATTGGCGTCCGAAATTTCCCCGTCACCCACCCTGTTAGGTGGGTTTGTTTCGGTTTTCAAGGTTGATACTTCCGATTCCTCGAATTACCATGAGTTAATCGGGGTGGTTGAGGAAAGATCGAACGCTATTGAGGTCAAGGTCGCAAAGCTCGACCGGTGCGGCCGTGGTTTGCGGCAGCATCTGGACCATTGACCGCCTCGGAATCAATAGGACTCGTCATGCAAGCAAAGCTGCTCGTCGTCGGCGGAAAAGCGAACAAGGGCCAGATTGCGGTCAGATTGCCGACCAACGTCGGACGAAGCCACAGTTGCGGCCTGACAATTGCCCACCCGATGGTCAGCCGGCGGCACTGCGAAATCTACGCCGTCGACGGACTGGTGATGATCCGCGACCTCGAATCGCTCAACGGAACGCTGGTCGGCGGCCGGCGCGTCCGCCAGGCGCCGCTGCCCCCGGAATCGGAGTTCACGCTCGGACCGCTGACCTTCAAGGTGGAATACGCCTACGAAGGCGACCTCGACACACTGCCCAATCCCGTCTTCGCCGACTCCGATACGGCCGAACTGCGCGGCGCCGAGGCGGCGATCGCCGAACCCGATGTGGTCGAGAACGCTGACGCGGTCGAAAGTCCGGCCACGATGGAAGTTGCGATGCCGAGCGAGGCGCAAAGCGAGCCGGAACAGGACGAGATTTCGTTGGATGGTATTCCGGCCGCACCGGCCGAGTCGCTCGACGTGGCCGACCTGCCGAAGGTCGATCAAGAGGTCGACGAGGACGAGCTTTTCGATTTCCTCAGCTCGTTGCAGAACGAGCCTGCCGCGAAAGAAGAGCCTGTCGCCGAAGAAGTGCTTGTTGCCGAAGAAGAACTCGTCGCCGACGAAGAGTTCGTCGTTGAAGAAGAACTTGTCGTTGAAGAAGAGGTTCCGAAGCCTGCCGAGCCGGAATTGCCGCCCGAACCGGTTGAATTGGAGCCCATTGCCGACGCACCGGCCGCCGAGGTTGTTGAGGCGGAGCCGATCGGCGAGACGCCGGTTGTCGAAACGCCTTGGGTCGAAACGCCCGACGCATCGGACGATCTCGAAAACATCTTCGAGTTGCTCGAAGAAAGCACGCCGGCCGAGGCCGCCTCGGAGGATGCCGAAATGTCGGAGGAGCCGGAGATCGATTTCGAAGGCATCGAGTCGGCGGAATCCGTTTCTTTGTCCTCCGAAGAGGCCGAGGTTGCGATCGAGCCCATCGGCGAGTCGGACCAGGACGAGTTGTCGCTCGAACCGTTGGCCGTCGAGGATGCGATCGATTTTGAGGCGTTTGGTGAACCGGAACCGGTGGTCGAAGCCGTGGATGAACCAACTCCCGAGCCCGCACCGACCGAGCCGGAAGTTGCCTCGGAGCCCGACATCTTCTTTGAGGCGGTTGAAGAACCGGTCGCCGAAGAGTTGCCGAGCGAGCCGCCGGTGATCGACGAGCCGATTTCGTTCGAGGGCTTGGAAGAAACGAAGTCCGAGGACGATCTTGTCGCGGATTGGTTTGCCGAG
>JAEWUR010000317.1 GCA_023397045.1 Planctomycetota bacterium | reverse complement strand
CCCTTTGCGCCAACCGATCGGCATGTCGTTGAGGCGCGCATCGCGTTGGTCGAGGAAGGCAGTCGGCAGGCCGCGACGTTGAGTAACTTGCAGGTCGACGTGAGGTTTCCGAAGAAGGATCAGGGATCCGATGCTGCAGAGCCCCAATCCCTAGCCCCAAATCCCTAATCCCAAATCCCTAATCCCTAGCCCCAAATCCCTGTCTTGGATGCGTATTCCTCTTGCGTGGCTGAACCTGGTTCACAGCAAAACGCGGACGGCGCTGGCGGTCGCGGGCGTAGGGTTCGCCGTTGTGCTGATCTTCTTACAGTTGGGCTTTTTGGGATCGGCCGAACAGAGCGCGAAACTGGTGTTCAATGCGCTGGACTTTGACCTTCTGATCCGGTCGCGGCACTACCTGCACCTGATTTCCTCGCGAACCTTCCCGCGGGAGAGGCTTGACCAGGCCGAGTCGGCGGCCGATGTTGTTTCGGCCTCGCCTGTCTTCTTGGCCTCGCGATTCTGGCGCAATCCGGCCGATGGCAGCAAGCGGGCGATGTTGATCCTCGGCGTCAATCCAAACGATCCCGTGTTTCGGGTCGACGAAATTCAGCGGCAGTTGAGTCTGCTGACGGTGCCTGAGTACGTGTTGATCGATCAGAAATCGCGGCGCGAGTTTGGGCCGCGCGACGGCAAACGGTTTGGCGATGCCGACATCGGGGCCGACGCGGAGTTGGCCGACCGGACGGTGCGAATGGTTGGCTACTTCATGTTGGGCATGGGCTTTGTGGCCGACGGCGACGTCATCACGAGCGTTCGTGGGTTCGAGCAGCTTTGTCCCGGCCAAGCGCCCGAGAATGTTAGCCTGGGATTGGTGCGAATCGCGCCCGGGGCCGACCCGAACGTTGCGGCGGCGGCGTTGCGAGGACAACTTCCGGACGACGTCGAGGTGTTGACTCGGGAGGAGGTGCTTGGGGCCGAGGTGCGCCACTGGGTCTGGGAGACGTCGATCGGGCTGATTTTCCAGCTTGGCGTCGTTGTCGCGCTGGTCGTTGGAACGGCGATTGTCTATCAGGTGCTTTCGAGCGACGTGGCGAATCATCTGCCGGAATATGCAACGCTGAAGGCGATCGGCTACAGCGGGAATTATCTGGCCGCGGTGGTGCTGCAACAGGCGGTGGTGCTGGCGGTTTTGGGGTTCATTCCCGGCTGGATCGTCGCGACGGGCCTTTATATGTTGACTCGCGCGACGGCGCGAATTCCGATCGATATGACCCTGGGCCGAGTGCTTTTCGTGTTGGTGCTGTCGATTGTCATGTGCGTGGTTTCCGGTCTTGGCGCGTTGCGGAAGGTCCGCACGGCCGACCCGGCGGATCTGTTCTGATACGAGTTGCGATGCATTTTCAACACCGCGTACCGCTGGCTTGGCGCAATCTCATGCACGATCGCCGCCGATTGGCGGTCGCGATCTGCGGCATCGGGTTTGCGGTGGTGTTGATGTTCATGCAGACCGGCTTCAAAAACGCGCTGTTCGACAGCACGGTCAAAGTGCTCGACGACCTGAACGCCGATCTGGTGCTCGTGGCGAAGGGGCGCTATGCGCTGCCGGCGAATCAGACGTTTCCGCTGAGCCGGATCTATCAGTCGAAGGCGTGCGACGGCGTTCGGGCGGCGTATCCGCTGTATATCGAGCGTCCCCGGGCGGTTTGGAGGCAGCCGGAGGGTCGGGGGCTGCCCATCCGCGCGATTGCGTGCGATCCGACCGATCCGGTGCTGCTGATTCCCGAGATCGCGCAACACGCCGAGGCCTTGAAACAAGAGGGGGCGGTGTTGATCGACGAGAAAAACAAGTCGGTCTACAATCCGCCGGGCTCGACAACGCCGTGGCACGAGTGGGAAGGCGTGACGCTGGCCGCCAAGACGATTCGACCGGTGGGCACGTTCCGGCTTGGCACCGATTTTGCGAACGACGGCAACGTGTTCATGAGTTCGGCCAATTTCGCGAAGTTTTTTCCCGGCCGGGCGATCGGCCGCGACCCGCTGGAAGTGGTCGACCTGGGCGTGGTGCAGTTGCAGGCCGGCGCCGATCCGCAGCAAGTGAAGGGGGAGTTGGCGAAACGTTTGCCCGACGACGTTTGCGTGTTGACGAAGGCCGAGATGATCGCGCGGGAGCGCAATTTCTGGAGCCGGAGCACGCCGGTGGGTTATATTTTTCTACTGGGCACCGTGATCGGTTTTTTGGTCGGCGTGATCATTTGTTATCAGATCATTCAGTCGGACATCGCCGATCATATGCCGGAGTTCGCGACGTTGAAGGCGATGGGCTATCGCAACCGCTATTTCATCAGTTTCGTGCTGATGGAATCGGTCCTTCTGTCGCTGTTGAGTTTTGTGCCGGGCATGTTGGTCAGCTATGCGTTGTACGAAGCGTTGGCTCGATCGACCGGATTGTTGATGATTTTGAACGTGTCGCGGGCGATGACGGTCCTGTCGCTGACGCTGCTGATGTGTACCGTTTCGGGATGCCTGGCGATGCGAAAGGTTGCGGCGGCCGACCCGGCTGAGTTGTTTTAATAGGTCCATGTGACCGAGGGGAGAACCGATCATGTCGAACGGCGCGACAACACTCATGGCACCGGCGTCCAACCTGCCCGACGACGATCACGACGACGGTTTTGCGGTGCGCGTGAAGAGTTTGCAGCACTATTTCGGCGAAGGCGACCTGAAGAAGCAGGTCCTTTTCGACAATAACCTCGACGTCGCACGCGGCGAAATCGTGATTATGACCGGTCCGTCGGGCTCGGGAAAAACCACGCTTCTGACGCTGATCGGGACCCTGCGAACCGTGCAGGAAGGCAGCCTGAAGGTGTTGGGACGTGAGTTGCTGGGCGCTCCGGCCAAGCAGTTGATCGAGTTGCGACGCGAGATGGGGTTCATTTTTCAGGCGCACAACCTGTTCGAGTCGTTGACCGCGCTGCAGAACGTGAAGATGGCGCTCGAGTTGTTCACGCTCGACGGGACGAAGAACGACGCGCGCGGCGCGGAGATGTTGACGCGGCTAGGTTTAGGGCATCGAATCAACTACAAGCCGGGCTCGCTATCGGGCGGGCAGAAACAGCGTGTGGCCATCGCCCGGGGATTGGCGTCGAAGCCGAAAATCATTCTGGCCGATGAGCCGACCGCCGCGTTGGATGAGAAATCGGGTCGCGAGGTCGTCACGTTGTTCCAGGAACTCGTGAAGACCGAGAACTGCACGATCATCATGGTGACGCACGACAATCGGATCCTCGACGTGGCCGATCGGATCGTCAATCTGGTCGACGGGCATATCCGGTCGAACGTGCTGGTCAAGGAATCGGCCTTGATTTGCGAGTTCCTCCAGGCGTGTCCCGTCTTTTCGCGATTGACGCCGAAAACGTTGAGCGAGACGGCCGACCGGATGACGTTGGAAAAGTTCGCCGTGGGGGCGACCATAACGCGGCAGGGCGATCCCGGCGACAAGTTCTATGTGATTCGCTCGGGCCGCGTCGACATCATGATCGATTCGGGCTCGGGACCGAAGCAGGTGGCGTCGCTGACGCGCGGCGATTTCTTCGGCGAGGCGGCGCTTCTGACCGGTGCGCCGCGCAATGCGACGGTTGTCGCCCGGGAACCGTTGGAAGTCTATTCGCTGGGGAACGACGATTTCCAGG
>JAEWUR010000691.1 GCA_023397045.1 Planctomycetota bacterium | reverse complement strand
TGAGCGCGCCGGTCGCATCGCGGGAGTAGCGCATTGCTTCAGCGCGGCCGAGGGCACAATCGCCCATGTCGTAGCCGGCCCGCTCGGCGGCTCGGTAGCTTTCGACCGCTTCGGCGTATTCCTGCCGGGCGAAGTGGCACTTGGCCAGGTAGAAGTGGGCCATGGCGCCGCCGTCGGCTTGGCTGAGGACCTCGATGGCTCGGTAGTATCGGCCGAGCAGGTAGAGGCAGACGCCGAGGCGAACGCGACTGGCGGGCGTGTGTTCTTCTTGGCTCTGAAGCTCGCCGACGGCGTCACGAAGGACGGCGTACTGCGAGAAATCGCGGCTGATGGCATCTTGCATCTGCCGCACTTCGCGCGGCCCGAACGTGTCGTTCAACAAGACGATCTGCTTCAAATCCAACTCAACCATTTGCGACATCGAAACTGCTCCTCTGCGAATTCGGGAAGGCCGCGATAGACGGTTTTGCTATCTCCGGAGATCGGCGGATCCAAAAAACGAGTGGGCGACCGCCTAGGAGACGTGCCCGAATTTCTTGGTGATTTTGCCGATGAAGAGCCAGCGAAGGGAGTCGAACCCTTAACCCCCGCATTACGAATGCGGTGCTCTGCCGATTGAAGCTACGCTGGCAAGTGCTTTGTTGGGCAAATACTTACGGCGATTCGCCACCTCCAGCACCCAAGCCTATAAGGCTACCACAACGATTAGCGTTCGACAAGCCCTGACGCAGGGCGATTTCGGGGATGTTTGAGTGCTGGGATACCTCGAACGGGTGGTGTCTTTTTGTGTTTTAGAGTGGACGGCCGTAAAAACTGCTCAAAACGCGGACTCGCTGGACCAGGTAGCTGACCAACGCGCCCATGACGACCAACGAAAGCGCGAAAATCACGTGGCGATCCATGCCGGCGTACATCCCTTCGTGCAGTTCGGGCCGCCAGTGGTAAAAATCGACGATCAGGACGCCATAGGACACCAGCGAGAGGAGGGTCATGAACCAAACGTAGCGCACCCGAAACCATAGGCCGGAGGCCGCGATGATCAGCGGATAGCCGACGATCAGGGAACTGGCGGCGCCGTAGAAGATGCGCAGAACCGCGAACAGGGCGACCGAGTCGAGCGTGCCCCAGACGAAGCAGGCAGGGATCGACCATCGCCGGCTTCCGAGCAACTGCTGGCAGGCGACCGAGGCGAGGATCCAGAGCGCAACGACGATCGAGGCGTCGCGATGCGAGGGGCCATCGACCACGCCGGTGAAATAGTTGGCCGTTTCGACCGCATAAAAAAGCGCCAACACCCCCAGACGCGAGGCTAGAGCGGGCTGCCGCCGCGTCCAACTCAAGAATCGCTGCGCCGGCGAGGGCGGTCGGACCTGGAGTGCCTCGCCGCGGGCGAAACGATCCAGCTCGTCGGCCAACATCTGGGCCGAGGCGTATCGCTGCTGCGGGTCTTTGGCCAGGCATTTCATGCAGATCAGTTCGAGGCCGCGCGGGATGCGCGGGTTGAGCGACCGGGGCGTCGGCGGGTCGGTGCCGAGGACGTCCATCAACGTATCCAACGGCGTCTCGGCCCGGAACGGCGGGCGGCCGGTCAGCAATTCGTACAGGATTGCGCCAAGGCTGTAGACGTCGGTCGCCGGGCCAATCTCGGCGCGTCGGCCCGAGGCCTGTTCGGGTGCCATGTAACTTGGCGTGCCGGCGACGATGCCCGTGGCGGTCATTTCCGAGCCGGAGTTCAGAAAAACCTTGGCCAGGCCGAAGTCGGTGACGAACGGTTGCTCATCGGCGTCGAGCAGGATGTTCGAGGGTTTCAGGTCGCGATGGATCAGGCCTTGCTTGTGCAGGTGTTCGACCGCTCGGGCGACTTTGGTCAACCATCGGACGGCGTCGGCGGGATTGACGGGGCCCTTGGCGATTCGTTCGCCGAGGTTTTGGCCGTCGATCCATTCCATGACGAAGAAGTCCTGGCCATTGAGTTGTCCGACGTCGTGGATGTGGACGATGTTCGAGTGGTGCATCCGTGCGGCGGCTTTGGCTTCGGCCTGGAACCGGCGAACCAGTTCGGGCGAGGCGAGGTGTCCGGCGAGGATCATTTTCAGGGCGACGGATCGGTCGAGGTCCTTTTGTCGCGCTTCATAGACGACGCCCATGCCGCCGCGACCGATCTCGCGGAGCAGTTCATAGGGCCCGAAGTCGCGCGGCAGCGGATCAACGGCCGACGGCGCGGCGACGGAATCGGCCGGGGCGATCTTTTCGAGCGCGTCGAGGCAATCGAGCGCCGAGGCCAGCTCGGGATGGTCTTTCAGGATCGCATCCCGATTCGGGCGTCCGCCCGCCTGCAACTCGACGAGATAGGCGTCGAGCAGGTCGGCCGCGTCGTTGGTCTCTTGAGGGTCAGGCATGAAAGTGGAAACGGAACCGTGGAAGAAGACAGATGAGCACATCGGGGAATGACGAATGTCGAAAGTCAAATGTCGAAGAAATGACGAAATCCGAATGTCGAAGCGTGCGGTGTTCGAGCGTTTCGTGCTTCGACATTTGAATTTCATTCGTCATTTGAATTTCGACCTTCGTCATTCTCTTCCATCGTCTCCTGGAGTTTGCGGATGGCGCGCATCCAGAGCATTTGGACGGCCGGTCGGGTGCGATTCATGCGTTCGGCGACCTCGTTGAACGGGAGCCGTTCGAGGTTGCGCAGCACGATCACTTCCTGATAGTCGGGCGGAAGGTCGGCCAGCGCGGCCGAGACTTGAAGCTCGGTGTCGAACAGCAAAAACTCCTGGCTGGGCGTCGGCTGCTGTGCGGCGGGTTCGGGCGCGCCGGGCGATTGGCTGTCGGCCGGATCGCGAAACGGGATCTCGCGGCCGGCGGCGCGTTTGGCCGTGCCGCGATAGTGCCGGACGAAATCGGCCGCGTTGTGCGCCAGAATCTTCCGCAGCCAAGCCAGCCATTCCTGTTCAGTGTGGCCGTCGAAACGCTCGAAATCGCGATAGGCCTCGAGCATGGTTTCCTGAACGAGATCGGAGGCGTCGACCTTGCGGCGAAGCCACGTTTCGATCTGCGCCCGGGCTGCAAAACCGAGATAGGAGCGACACAGCGCGAACAAACGCTCGCGGCACTCGGCATCGCCCTGCCGAGCGCCTTCGATTAGTGACGAGAACCGCACCGATTGGCCGTCGCTCATGGGCCACAGTCTAGCATGAAATCACGAAACAAGACAAGCAGGCCTGAAGTGATGGGAAATGGTCACCCAGAGGACGCGGAGGACGCAGGGAGGATTTTTTACGAGGGATCCACGAAGGACACGAAGTTCACGAAGAGAAGAAGAAAGAATTATGAATATCAACTCTCTTCTCTGCGTCCTCGGCGGTGATTTTTTTCTTCTGTTTTTGTTAGGTGACGATTTCGAATCCGAGCGCCTCGATCATTCGGTAGTCTTCTTCGGGCGGTTGGCCCTTGGCGGTCAGATAGTCGCCGACGAAGATCGAATTGGCGGGATAGAGACCCATTGGCTGCAACGGGCCGAGGTGCAGCTCGCGGCCGGCGGCGATCCGCAGTTCGCACTGGGGATTGGTCAGTCGGAACAGCGCCAGGACCTTCAGGCAGTAGCGGGGATTCAACCGGCCAATGCCTTCCAACGCGGTGCCGGCGATCGGCAGCGGGAAATTGATCGGCAGGGCCTCGACCTCAAGCTCGCCGAGTTGCAGGGCCAGATCGACGACGTCGGCGGGCTGTTCGCCCATGCCGACGATGCCGCCCGAGCAGATCTCCAAGCCCGCGGCGCGGACCGCGCGAAGCGTCGACAGGCGGTCTTCATAGCTGTGGGTTGTGCAGATCTGCGGATAGAAGCGGCGGCTGGTGTTCAGGTTGTGATTGATCCGATCGACGCCGCAGGCCTTCAATCGCACGGCCTGTTCCGATGAGAGCAAGCCCGGCGACAGGCAGACCTTCAGGTTGTAGTTCTTCTTGATTTCGGGCACGACCTTGGCCAGCACGTCGAAATCGCGATCCGACGGCGACCGGCCGGAGATGACCGTGCAGTAGGTTCGGGCCTTGCGTTCGGCGGCGATCCGGGCGCCTTCGAGGATGTCCTCGGGGCTGACCAACGGATACTGCGGGATGTCGGCCGTGGACACTTTCGATTGCGAGCAGTAGCCGCAATCCTCGCCGCAATGTCCGCTCTTGGCATTGATCAGGAAATTCAGGTGGACCGTGTTGCCAAAATAGAAATGGCGCACGCGATAGGACGCCACCAACAGGTCGAGCAGCTCCTCGTCGTTTGTCGACAGGACGGCCAGACCTTGCTCGGGCGTCAGTCGATGACCGTCGAGCACGCGCTCGGCCAGCTCACACCAACGGCACGATGGGGCGATAATCGGAAAATGCGCGTTCAGGGGTGTTGTCATGCAATGTTGTGCGCTAATTCGTAGGCCGCAATCTCCGGCTCGTGTTCGAGCGTCAGGCCGATGTCATCCAAACCGTTCAGCAGGCAGTGGCGGCGGAAGTCGTCAATGGTGAAGGTCAGCGCAAGCCCGGCGTCGTCGGTGATGGCTCCCTTTTCAAGATCGACCGTCAGCTTGTAGCCGGGGGTGGCCGCGGCGCGGGCGAACAGGTCGTCGATCACCGCCTCGTCGAGCTTGATCGGCAACATGCCGTTCTTGAAGCAGTTGTTGTAAAAAATGTCGGCAAAGCTAGGCGCGAGGATGACTCGGAACCCGTAATCCTCCAACGCCCAGGGCGCATGCTCGCGGCTCGAACCGCAACCGAAGTTGCGCCGCGCCAGCAAGATGCTTGCGCCGGCATACTGCGGACGATTCAAGATGAACTCGGGATTCGGCTGGCCGTTGTCCAGAAATCGCCAATCGAAGAACAGGAACTGACCGAACCCGGTCCGCTCGATCCGTTTGAGGAACTGCTTGGGGATGATTTGATCGGTGTCGACGTTGGATCGATCCATCGGAGCGACCAAGCCGGTATGGACGGTGAAGGGACGCATGTTGGGAACTAGGGGTTAGGGGCTAGAGACCGACAAATTTCAACGTGGACGGGAAGAACGGTGAGGCAAGGTCCAATCCTCAACCTTCAACCCGGGAATCTTTTCGTACACGACTAGTGGCCTATCCAGATCGTCGTTATTAGTGGAGGTTCGGTGCGACAGAATGGTAACCCGAAGCGTAAGCGAGGCTGTCCCTCGCTTACGCTTCGGGTTACGATGTCCGGTCCATTCGCAAACTTGAATTGGAAAGACCACTAGCCGCCTTCTTTCTGTTCGCTTGTTGCGTCCACAACGGTTCGGCGGAACTCGCGCCCAAGACGAAGAACGTCTTCAAACTCCGGCCAATTCTCGTGTGAGCCTGCGACTTGTTCAAGCCATTGGCGAGACTTGTTTGACGAGCCGAGCCGGTGCTGGACGTCGGCCATCGCCGACTCGAGGGCATGGAGTCTTTCTTCAACGGTGGACATGTCAGGTCTCCCTACCGGTACTCCCATTGTCGGATGTCGACGAAATGGCCGGCGACGGCGGCGGCGGCGGCCATGGCGGGCGAGACCAGATGGGTCCGGCCGCCCTTGCCTTGTCGGCCTTCAAAGTTTCGGTTGCTCGTCGCGGCGCAACGCTCGCCGGGGGCCAGCTTGTCGGGATTCATCGCCAGGCACATGCTGCAACCGGCCTCGCGCCATTCGATCCCCGCGTCGACAAAAACCTTGTCGAGCCCTTCCGTCTCGGCTTGTTTCTTGACCAATCCGCTGCCGGGCACGACCATCGCGCGGACGCCCTTGGCAACGTGATGGCCGCGAAGCACTTTGGCGGCCGCTCGCAGATCTTCGATCCTGCCATTCGTACACGAACCGATAAACACGCATTCGACCGGGATCGCGGTGATCGGCGTGCCGGGCTTCAAGTTCATGTATTCCAGGGCCGAGGCGGTCATTTTCTGATCGCTCGGGTCGGCGAAGTCGGTCGTGTTAGGCACTTGATCGCCGACGCTGCAAACTTGCGCGGGCGTGGTGCCCCAGGTGACTTGCGGCTGGATGTCGGCCGCGTCGAACACTTCGGTGCGGTCGAACGTCGCGCCGGGGTCGGTCGGCAGTTTCTTCCAT
>JAEWUR010000282.1 GCA_023397045.1 Planctomycetota bacterium | reverse complement strand
CGGCCGATCCCTGCCCGTTGCCGGCGCTCGAAATGCTCATTGCCGAGATGCTTGCGATTCACTTCTGTTCCGACCATAATGAAACGCTTGCGGTCCTGGCCGATTTGTTGGAGGAAGTGCGCAGCCGGGTTCGCGCCGGCGCGGGAGTGTTGGCCGGGGATGCCGTTCGCGTTTTTTGGGTGAATCCGGTGGCCGACCTGCGCGTGATGAATCTGCTGGAGGACGTCGGCGGCCGGTTGTGCGGCGCCGATTTCATGATCGGCCACGCCCTGACCGAGATACCGACGGATCGCCCGCCGCTCGATGCGTTGGCTCGGACGGCGCTGGCCGACCCGATGGTCGGTTCGGCGCTGGATCGCGCGGAAGGGATTTGCGCCGATGCCCGGCGCCTCAACGCCGAGGCCGTCGTGGTCTCGCGTATCCCCGGGGCCAGTCATTGTGCGTTCGAGGGCGAGGTGATTGGCGAGACGGTCCGACGACGGCTCGGCATTCCGGTCGTCGAGATCGAGGTCCCGCCGGTCATCGACGCGATGGAGCCGACCGTTCGCACTCGCTTGGAAGCCTTGATCGAAACGGTGAAACGATGATTTTCGCGGGAATTGACGCCGGTTCGCGAACCACTAAGGTCGTCCTGCTCGACGGCGACGGGCAGGGCATTTTGGCGGCCGAGGTCGTCGATCAAGGCATCGAGCAGGACGCACTGGCCGAATCGGTGCTCAATCGGCTGCTGCAACAAATCGGCGGCGACCGCTCGCAAGTCGGCATGGTGGTGGCCACGGGCTACGGCCGAAAATTGATTCGCACGGCCGATGCAGCCGTCACCGAGATCACGTGCCAAGCGCACGGCGTGCGCCAATGCATGCCGACGGCCCGAACGATCATCGACGTCGGTGGCCAAGACAGCAAACTGCTGCGGCTTCACGCCGACGGCACGGTGGCCGACTTCGTGATGAACGATCGGTGCGCCGCAGGCACGGGCCATTTCCTCGAACTGGTCGCCTCGCGGCTCGGCGTTCGATTGGCCGAGTTGGGCAACTTGGCCGAACGAAGTCGGAAGCCCGCGCTGATTAGCAGCATGTGCGTCGTGTTCGCCGAGACCGAGATCGTCGGCCTGCTGGCCTCGGGCGTTTTGCCCGACGACATCGCGGCCGGCGTGCAAGCGTCGTTGGCCGCGCGCGTCGCGGCGATGACCGGGCGAAAGGTTGACGACCCGATCATCTTCACCGGCGGCGTGGCGTTGGCATCCGGCATGGAAGCCGCTCTGGCCGCGGCATTGGGCCGTCCGCTCTCCGTTCCACCGCAACCGCAACTGACCTGCGCCCTCGGTGCGGCCGTTTTGGCCAAGCAGAAGTACGCGAGCGGGAAGGGTAGTGGGTAGTGGATGGTGGATGTTGGAGCCACGACGTGCCTGCCTACGCTGCCGCTTTTCGCGACCGGCCGGCATCGGGCGCGTTGCGGCCCGGCAGCAAGCCGAACTGGCGAAACTTCCGCACGCAACAATGGCACCAAACCCAGACCATGACAAAAGACACCGGAAGAAACGGATGGGGATTGCCGCTATGCCGCCGCTCGCCGCCGATTGCTACTTCTTGAGCGAATCCAACAATTCGGTCGCCTCGTCCCGGTACATCGAGATGCCTTGGTTCCTGCCGAACGCCTCTTCGAGGGTTTTGAGGGCTTCGTCCTTGTGGTCTTGATCGACCTTCAGTCGAGCGATGTAGTATGCGGTGTCGATGCTGACCGGCCCCTTCGACGCGGCCTTCTTCAGGGCTTTGTCGGCTTCCTCCAAACGGCCAAGCTTATAGAGCACCCAGCCATAGGTCGACCAGGCCGACGACGAGTCGGGAAACTTGTTGACGTTCGCCTCGGCCAAATCCGTCGCGCGCTTGAACTTCGCCTGGTCGTCCTGCTCGATCAGCGACAGCGCCAGGTTGTTCGAAGCGATGAAATTGTTGGGCGACTGCTCAAGGGCCGAATCGAAGAACAACTCGGACGCCACGAAGTCTTTCTGGCACACCGAGGCGAGACCGCGAAGCATTTTGGCGTCGTAGTTTTTCGAATCGATATTGGCGGCCGCGATGGCGTGCTTGCGAACGTCGTCGAAGTTATTGGCTTCCAACGCGGCATAGCCCGCGATGATTCGCGTCGGCAGGTTTTTGGGCGACGCTTTCACGGCCGCATCCATCCACTTCTTGCTATTTTCGGCGTCGCCTGCGCCCTGATAGAACTGGGCCAGCAGCGCCTCGGGAGCCGCCATGTCAGGGTTTGCCTTCGCCATTTCACGGAGTTTTTCCATTGCGGCATCGACTTGGCCCTGCTGGAACAGGTAGAAGGCGATCCGTTGGAGCGCCGCGACGTTCTTCGGATTGAGTTCGAGCGCCTTCTCCACCGCCTTTTGCGCGGCCGGCCAATTTTTTCGCGATTCGGCCACCATGGCGAAATTGCGATACAGGTCGGGCATCATCATCTCTTTGCGTTTCGGACTTGCGCGAAACGCCGGCAACAGTTTCTCGGCCTTCTGAAGCAGCGATTCGGCCTTGTCCACTTCGCCGGCCTGCAACGCGAGACTTGCCAGAATGATGTAGCTCTGCGGATCGTTGGGCACTTCGCGGATCGATTTGTCCAACGCCTCCTGCGCTTGCGGGATCATGCCGGCGCCCAGGAAGAGCTGCGCCATGATGGTCTGCGCCGGCGGCATCTCCGGATTGCCCTTGCCCATCTCGCGCCAAAGCTTTAGCGAGCCTTCGTAATCGCCGGTTTTGAACAGGTCGACCGCATCGGCGGCGGAATTCTTGCCCGACGACCCGGAGGACTCGGGCCAGTTGTCAATTCCCGAGATGGGCTCGGCCCATACCGACCGATCGGTCAGCGACGTGGCGACGGCAAACAACGCGATACCAAGCACCGAAATCAGAAG
>JAEWUR010000248.1 GCA_023397045.1 Planctomycetota bacterium | reverse complement strand
TGCGTCCATCATTTCCAAGGCGCCGGCGTAGACGCGGCCCTTGGTGCCGTTGAGCGTGATGACGTCGCCTTCCTTTAGCTTCACGTCGCCGACGGTCAAACGCTTGGCGCCCATGTCGATCTTCATGTCGCCGGCGCCGACGATGCAGCACTTGCCCCAGCCGCGGGCAACCAAGGCCGCGTGGCTGGTCATGCCGCCGCGAGCCGTCAGAATGCCCTCGGCCGCTCGCATGCCTTCGACGTCCTCGGGATTCGTCTCTTCGCGGACCAGGATGACCTTCTCACCCTTCTTCGCCATCTCGACCGCGGCGGCCGAGGTGAAGACGATCTTGCCGCAGGCGCCACCGGGGCCGGCGGGCAGACCCGAAAGAAACGCGTCGGCCTTCTTTTCGGCCGCCGGGTTGATGATCGGGTGGAGCAACTCGTCGAGCTGCGCGGGTTGAACTCGCATGACGGCCGTCTTCTCGTCGATCAGGCCTTCCTCCAACATGTCCATGGCCATGTTCAAGGCCGCCGTACCGGTCCGCTTGCCGTTGCGGCATTGGAGCATATAGAGCTTACCATCCTGGATGGTGAACTCGATGTCCTGCATGTCATGATAATGCTGCTCGAGCTTGTTGCGGATGTCATCGAGAATCTTGTAGCTGTCGGGCCACTCGATTTCGAGCGACTTGAGATGCTCGTTCTGCGGGTTCTTGGTCATTTCGTTCAACGGGCTGGGCGTGCGGATGCCGGCCACGACATCCTCACCCTGGGCGTTGACGAGCCATTCGCCGTAGAACTTGTTTTCGCCGGTGGCCGGGTTGCGCGAGAACGCCACGCCGGTGGCCGACGTTTCGCCCAAGTTGCCGAACACCATGCTCTGCACGTTGCACGCGGTGCCCCATTCGCCTGGGATGCCTTCGATCTTGCGATAGGAAACCGCACGGCGGCCTTCCCAGCTCTTGAACACGGCGCCGATCGCTCCCCAAAGCTGCTCTTGCGGATCGTCCGGGAACTCGCGGCCCAAAACCTCGACAACCTTTTCCTTGAACTTCTTGACCAGCGCCTTCAGGTCGGCGGCGGTCATGTCGGTGTCCGAAGTGTACTTCTTCGACCGCTTCATCTTCGCCATGATGTGCTCGAGCTGGACGCGAATGCCCTTGCCTTCTTCCGGCTCGATGTCTTCGGCCTTCTCCATCACGACGTCGCTATACATCATGATCAAGCGGCGGTAGGCGTCATAGACGAACCGCTCGTTGCCCGACTTCTTGACCAAGCCGGGGATCGTCGTCGGGCAGAGGCCGACGTTCAACACGGTTTCCATCATACCGGGCATCGACGTGCGGGCGCCGCTGCGGCAGCTAACCAACAGCGGGTTCTCCGCGTCGCCGAACTTCATGCCCATTGCCTCTTCGGTCTTCTTCATGGCCACGGCGACTTCGTCGCGGAGCGATTGCGGGAACTTACGTCCCTCGGCAAAAAAGGCGGTGCAGAATTCGGTGCTGATCGTGAAACCGGCGGGCACAGGCAAGCCGAGCTTGGCCATTTCGGCCAGGTTGGCGCCCTTGCCGCCGAGCGTGTTTTTCATCGTCGCATCGCCTTCGGTCCCTTGCGGGCCGAAAAAGTACACGTATTTGCTGCTCATTTTCGGAGTTCCTTGGAGGGTGTCACAAAAAAACGGTGGTTTTATATGGTCTCCGCCGTCCAGGCAGGTTCTGCTGGAAGGTGGACTTGGCATCCAACCTGCATCGGTGGGCTCAAACGAAACCAAGAAGTCTATCAGTCGGCAAGAACGCCGTCAAGGATGAGAGGGATTGCCACAGGGCACCAGAATGGAGTACAACAAACCAACCCGATAGTGCGTTTGTATGGGTGTTCTACTGGTTGACTGGCTTTCGCGGGCCGTCATCCTTCCGGAAAAAAATAGCCCTCATGCCGCAAAATTTCGCCTTCACCGCCGCCGCGTTCGAAGGAAGCCTCGTCGCTTTGGCGATCGTGCTGGGGTGGCTGTTCCATCAGCAGCCGACAGCGACATTTCGCTTCGATGCGTTCGATGCGGGCATCGGATGCGCGGCCACCCTCCCGCTCGTGACATTCTTTTGGCTTTGCATGAGACTTCCGTTTCGGCCGCTTGGCCGAATCCTCGCAATTCTCGACGAAACGATCATTCCGGTGTTTCGCGAGTGCGGCTATCCGCAACTGATTATCCTCGCGGCACTGGCCGGTGTCGGCGAGGAGATGCTGTTTCGAGGGATCGTCCAGGCCACGGTCACGGCGTGGATCGGAGAGCCCTATGGCATCGCAGCCGGTCTGTTGATCTCGGCCACGCTGTTCGGCCTGCTCCATTTTTTGACGGCCACCTATGCGATCCTCGCCGGTCTGATCGGGCTCTACCTGGGATGGCTCTGGTTGGTCAGCGGAAACCTGCTAACGCCCATCGTCGTTCACGGCCTGTACGACTTCATCGCGCTGGCCTATTTGGTCAAATGGCGATCGCCACAAAGTTGATCCGTGGCGAAATTGCGTGTCGAGATGTTTCTTTCTGGGGGGCCGCCGGATTGTACGGTTTAATCCGATTTCACAATTCAGGGAATCCTCTATCAAATCTTGTGCCCGGTATGGTCGAAAAAGTAGCATGGCGAGGCGTTTTTCGGACCAGAACGAGCGTCGCGACCGGAGGTCGTCGACGGTTGTTGGTCGGTCGGGCCAAACGTCATGGTTTTTTATGGAACAGATTCAAGGCGTTCATGCGATGAAGGATTCTGGAGCCGAGCGACCGATGGTGCTGGTCGTCGATGACGAGTACCGCGTGCTGAATGAAGTGACGGAAGTGCTTGCCCGGGCGAATTTCGCCAGCCACTGCTGCGCCACGAGCGGCGAGGCCTTTTCGGCCGTGATGACGACGCCGCCCGACTTGATCCTCTGCGATGTCAACTTGCAGGGCGAAAGCGGCGTGGAGCTTTGCGAGCGAATCAAGCAGCAGCCGGGTTTGGAGCACGTCCCGGTAATGTTTCTATCCGGCGCCCAATTGCCCGACATCATCCGCCGCAACTATGCGGCCGGCGGAACGTACTGCCTGCGAAAGCCGTTCGATTCAAACGTGTTGATCGAGTTGATCGACCAAGCGTTAAGCGTGACGGAAACCATCTCGCAATAATTCGACGGGCCGCTATTTCGCGCCGACCTTCGGACGCCGCAGCAGACACGACCAAGCGGGAAAACCGTCGGGACGCATCGGACTTTCAAGCCGCGTCGGTCGGAACTGGACGAATTCGAACAGCCGGCACAGCTCGTTGTGGATTTCGTCTTCCGTCACTTGCGGCGGGCCAAAGCCACCGCTGGTCTCGTCGGGTGCGCCGGCCAAGCAGAGGAAATAGGAACCTGGCTGCGTGACGCGCCATAGCACGTCGAGATAACGTTCGAGTTGCCGTTCGCGCAGAAAATGATACACCCCGGCGTCGTAGACGAAATCGAAACGCGGGGCCGATCGCGCGAACTCGAAAATGTCGGCCAAGACGAAGTGGATGCAATCGTTGCGACGTTCCGCCCGATAGCGGGCGCGTTCCAACGCGATGGCCGAGCAATCGACGGCCGTGACTTCGAAACGTCGCCGGGCCAGAACAATGGCATCGGCGCCGGTGCCGCAACCAATCTCCAGCAC
>JAEWUR010000177.1 GCA_023397045.1 Planctomycetota bacterium | reverse complement strand
TGATTATATTCCCTGCGTAATGCTCTTCTCTCTCCAGATTGATTCGGACGTCGCAGAACGCTACGTGCGGGCTCAATGGCTGTTGCTTCGGGGTACGCTTCAAGGAACCCCGTTAGACTCAACGTATGTTTTTTGTCGCGAAGTGTTGGGGTATGACTTGGCGGCGTTTTTCCAACGCAATCGTGAAACCATCAAACAACAAGTTGAGGAAGTTTTCAAAGGGCTGCTCAGCGAATGACGGATACTTCTGTAACTCGAAAGGACCACTTGACGTTTCGTGGGAACGTCAAGCAGGGCAGGCACGGTTGGCTGAGGTTGACGCCCGCTTACTCCCTTCACGTGGTTCAGGACATACTTGGAAACGCATCGCCAGGCGATTTTGCCCTTGACCCGTTTTCAGGAACAGGGACAACGCCATTGGCTTCTGCTGTTCATGGTACGCCCTGCCATGCGTTGGACATTAACCCGTTTCTGATATGGCTTGGAAACCTCAAGTGCTCTGTTTTTTCCGAGGCTGAGCAACAAGGGTTGAGGCGAGAAGCAATGACGCTTATTGGTAACTTGCGAGAGCAGAAAAAGGTTCAAACAGAATGGGTTCCCGACCTGAAGAACATTGAAAAATGGTGGGATGAACCCGTCCTGCAATCGCTCTCTCGTCTGCACAAGCAAATTAGCAAACGAAGTAACGGGCTTGTGGGTGAGTTGTTGAAAGTCTGTTTCTTGCGAACAATGATTGATCGCGCTCACGTAAGCTTCAGCCACCAGTCCATGTCATTCAAGCAACAAAAAAAAGGTTCGCCCACGTTGTTTGAACTAGAGGACGACGGCGAGACCGTTTGGGAATCGTTTCTGACTGAGGCTAATTGGGTAGCCGATACGCTCTTGAATGAACAGCCCCAAACAAACGCCGAAGTGTTCTTGGGTGACTCTCGGTCTGTCAAGAAAGCGTTGCCCCGCGATGGTTATACGCTTGCGATTACGTCACCTCCCTACCCAAATCGAATGAGCTACATTCGTGAGTTGCGACCGTACATGTATTGGCTTGGCTACTTGACCAACGGCAGGCAGGCGGGCGAATTGGATTGGCAAGCGATTGGCGGAACGTGGGGCTGCGCAACTAGCTTACTCAACTCTTGGGAAGCCAGCAAAACGGCAACGATTTCCATTGACGGGTTTGACCGTATCATCCGTGAGATTTCAGACGGATGCGAAGCCTTGGGGCGATACGTTCACAAATACTTCGAGGATATGGTACGACATATCGACTCACTCAAGGCGGTGCTCGCACGCGGGGCACGTTGTCATTACATTGTGGGCAACTCCAAGTTCTACGATACCCTGCTGCCCGTGGAACAGATTTTTGCATCGCTGTTTGAGCGGGCGGGATTTAAGCGGGTGCGCGTGGAAACGCTACGCAAGCGAACATCGAAGAAAGAACTGTTTGAATTTTGCGTCTATGCCGAAACACCGGGTTGACCAGATTCCTGTAGATGAACCCTTTTCCAGAAATGGCATCGATTTGCCGCCCACATCGGCCACACTCAACGCCATTAGCCCAATCTGCCGACCGATGACGGGCGGGAATCAAGTGGTTTGTAGGGCGTTGGAACGCGGTGTATGATTGACGCAGTTGTTGTCCAAGGGGTGCTGTCTTCTTCGAGAGTGCTCCGTGAGATTCGCTCGAATCACACATAACCCGATCGTCATGAACGGAAAGCCGTGCATCCGAGGCTTGCGGGTCACGGTGGAAACCGTCGTCGGACTGCTGGCGGACGGCGAATCCCGCGAACGAATCCTCGAAGCCTACCCGTATCTCGAACCGGCCGACCTCGATGAATGTCTCGCTTACGCGGCATGGCGACTCGAAGAACCTGAAGAGGACTTGGTCAGCAACACTTGAAAAATGCTGTTGCCAATTCACTGCCAATCGAAGGGCAAAAAACAAAGGACTCACGACCAATCGTCGTAAGTACTTTGTTTCCAAGCAAGTGCGAGAGACAGGAGTTGAACCTGCACGGGTTTCCCCACTGGATCCTAAGTCCAGCGCGTCTGCCAATTCCGCCACTCTCGCAAATTGTTTACATAAAAGGACTTACAATTCTAATCCCATAGCCGAAAACTACAGCAGAGGGGTTTCTTGTCCCTGATTCTGCCCCTGGAGCGTGCCATCAGCTAGGTGGCCCGGAAAAGATAGCACGCCCCGGATGGCAGTAATCATGCAACGGCCTGAACCTTACGACAAAAAATCCCACCGCGATTGGTACTACAACGCAAACGGCCGCCCGGTCCGCCCTTCCAGTCAAGAAGAAGCCGAGCAAGCCGCTTTCGCCAAGTATGACAACCTGACGGCCTGTCGGCAACCCATCCGCCAGGATTCCCCTGTTGCGGGCCTGTTGGATCGGTTCATCGAGCATCACGAAGCCAAGCAATACCGCCTAGTTTCACGTCCTTTTTGCTCGGGAAGGCGTTTTCGGCGAAAGCGGCGTTCGTTCGGTCAGCACGTCCCGGCGTAGTCGGCGGCTTCGCGCATGAGTTGGATGCCTTGCTCGATCTCGTCGAGACCTTCAAAACCGTAGGAAATTCGCAGTTGCCGTCGGCCGCGGGCGGCTAGGTCGCCGGTGGGATGGACGCAGTAGTCGCCAGGGATGTAGACGACTCGCGGTTTTTTGTTGCGGCCGGGACCGTCGATTTCTTCGTCGCCTGTCGTTCGGGCGAGATAGTGGAAAAATGGGGAGCCTTCGCCCGTCTCGCAATTTTTCAGGGTCAGATAGTAGTAGAATCCGGCGCTGCCGCCGCTACACTCTTCGACGTGCGGCCCGAGGTATCGGGCAATCCACTCGCCGGTCTTGCGTCCCTTCTCGCGATAGCCAAGGTTGACCGTGCGCATCTGTTCCGACGCGTGATGATCGAGCAGATAGCTGGCGATCTCCTGGTTCATCACCGGCGCGCTGAACCCGACGTCGCTGTTGTACTGCACCATCGCCCGCATGAACGACGTGTCGGGTCCGATCATATACCCGATGCGCAGACCCGGCGCGAGGAGTTTGGAAAACGTGCCGAGTTCGAACGCGATTCCATCGGCATCGTCGAGCAGAGCCGACCGGGGGCGTTTTGCGTTCGCGTCGTGAACGAGCAGTTCATAGGCCGTATCGAAAAAGACGGGAATCTTTTTGCCCGACGTTTGGCCCAAGTTTCTGGCGATGTCGAGCAGGTGCTTTTTTCGATCGTCGGCGAGGATGCTGCACGTCGGATTGCTGATCGTCACGACATAGAAGAAGCTGACCGGAGCGTCGAGGCTTTTGAGGCGTTGTTCCAACACGTCGGTCCGGATGCCGTGTTCGTCTTCGGCGATCGGCAGGATCGTGAATCCGCAGCGTTCGAGATAATTGCTGTAGATATAGTACAGCGGATCGGTCGTGACAACGACGCCGGGCGTCAGCAGATGGGCGATTCCTTCGAGGATGCTCGTGACGCCGCTGGCGCCGACGATCATCCGATTCCGATCCAACACGTCTCGGTTCAACGCGCCGATGCCTTCGCGAACGAGGAACCGCTTGATCGATTCGATGCAGTTGGCCGTGCCCTCGGGGTTGCCATAATTGAATGCCGCCCGATAGGTCTGCGGGTTTTGGATGATCGCGTTCAGCGATTCGCCGATCCGGTCGCGCGGGATCGTCTGCTCGTTGACATACCCGACGCCCAGGTTGATGTCCTGTCCATCGCGGAAATCGGCCGCGAAGGCCGCCATCATGTGATTGACCGGCGAGGGCGCGATCGATGCCGCACCGTAGGCGGAAAAAGGGTATTCATCGGCCGAAGACGGGTTCGGCTTCAAACTTGTCGTTGGTTCTTTTTCGGGGCACATAGAATAAGGATAGCCCAAGATGGTTCCACCTGAACAGGTCTCGAGCGGACGGGCTGGCGGTGTTAGGATCGCCGCTGTTTCGGTACAGCCCGGCCATCCAGGCGGACCGGCATGGCGACAGCAGACGGCACAGCAGGTGCCGATTTGTCGCCCGATGAAAGTAAGTAGCGGCGGTGGGATTCGAACCTACGACACGCGGATTATGATTCCGCTGCTCTGACCAGCTGAGCTACGCCGCCAAAATCTAACTCATTACATGGCTGACACTTATCATCAGCCGAACGTTTGCGAAAAAACAGGTCTTCTCGCTTGTCGAATCGGCTCCCGCGATGGAGAACGGCCGACGACGTTCATTTCTCTCACAATCATACACCATGCCCGGGACATCGACAATGCCCACCCGGCAGGTTCGATGGATTTGCCGGAGGACCATCGCCGTGTCCAGAGATACGGCCGGATTTTTTCACATAATGGGGGGGGGCGTTATTGCTCGGTCGAGCCAACGATGCTAGGCTGTAGCGAAACTTGTCTCGGGGGGCCGTGACATCTCTTCGTGTTCCAATTTCTCAAAAGGAGGCCGTCATGCTCCGGTTCGAAAAGGCTTCGTCTCAGATCGCTGGCGTTTGTTGGATGCTTCTCGCCTCATTGATCCTCGCGGTTCCTGCGGTCGTGATGGCGGACGACGTGAAGGCGGACGACCCGGCCGATGCTCTGACGGGGGCTTGGGTGTCGCGATCGATCATGTTCGCCGACGGAAACGGCCGAGTCGAACAGGTTCGCACGGGCAACGAGACTCCCTGTAATGCCATCATCACGGACAAGATGCTGACCTTGCGGGCAGGCCCGGAGATCGTCTCCGAAATGACCTACACGATCGATCCGAAAGCCTCGCCGCGAACGATCGATATCAAATCGCCCGAGGGACCGATGCTCGGCATCTACGAGATGCGGGGCAACGGCCTGAGGATCTCGCTGAATGACGAGGCCAAGGGTCGGCCGAAAGACGTCGACCCGAAAAATTGCGGCATGGCCATCACACTGCGGCGATTCTACAGCGAGACGATTTTCGTGATGGACGCCGACGGCGGCAACTTGCGACCGGTCGCCACGTTGCCCGAGCTTACGGCCCAAGGGTCGCCCGATTGGTCACACAACGGCAAACTACTTGCGATCGATGCTTGGCGATCGATCGTGGGCGAAAGTTACGACAATTCGCACGTTTTCCTTGTCGGCGTTGAAAAAGACGGCGAGTCTCTGAAGGATCTTGGTCCGGGAGCAATGCCGAGTTGGTCGCCTGACGACAAAAAAATCGTCTTCTCACAATACGCGCCCGAACGCGGCGTCTGCATCATGAATGCTGATGGATCGGGCCGCGAGATGATCGATCCGGCGGGCTGGAGTGCGCAGTGGTCGCCCAAGCGGAACGAGATCGCCTTCACCACGAACGCCGGCGGCTCGGCCAACATCTGCGTTTACGACGTCGACAAGAAAGAGCGCCGCATGTTGTTGAAGAAACCGTACCAACAGGTCCTGTGGGGACTGGCTTGGTCGCCCGACGGTCAATGGGTCTGCTTCAAGGGCGTGAACTCGGAAGGCAGGCCCGAGATTGCGGCGGTTTCGGTTGATGGCGAAGAAAAAGGGTTCAAAATCGCCCTGCCCGGCTCGGCGTCGCCCGAAGTCGACAATGCAAGCTCGACACTGAGTTGCGGTGGACCGGGCAGCCAGGCTCTCCTTTCGATGAAAGGGGTGAACGACCACCAACCGCAGTTCTACACGATTGATTTCCTCAATGGGGCAACGCCTCAACGGCTCGCTGGGTTCCCCGAGAACTGGAAGGCCTGCGACCCGGCATGGTCGCCCGACGGCAAAGAAATCGCCTTCTCGGCCGTCACGTTCAATCAACCGGCCGCGAAGAAATGATCTCGCGGATGGCGATGACAGGCACGCCTATTTGTGTTTCTTCATCGTCAGCGAAAGCAGTAATCCAATCGACAGGAATACTGCGGCGACGTAGAACGAATAGCGCGCCGCGTCGCTGTTGTAACGATCGCGAAGGAATCCGCTGATCTGCGGCCCGACAACGCCGGCGGCCGACCATGCCGTGAGCATGGCGCCGTAGGCCTTGGCCATGTTTTCCGAGCCGAAAACATCGATGACAAACGACGGCATCGTGCCGAAACCGCCGCCGTAGCACAGAAGCACGTAGCAGACCAGCGCGCCGAACAGCCGCGGATCGGCCACGGTCGACATCAGCAGAAAGACGGCCAACTGCGAGCCGAGCATCAGGCGAAAGGCCGTCAGTCGGCCAATCCGATCGGACAGCCCTCCCCAGAACATGCGGCCGATTCCGTTGAATACGGCGCTCACGGCAATCAACGTTGCACCGTATGCGGCGAGCGTCGCGGCGGACAGCGACGGCTTGGCCAGTTGCCAAAGGTCCTGAAAGATCGGCGACTGGAAACTGATGATCGAAATGCCCGCCAGAATGTTGCAGAAGAACATCATCCACATCATGGCAAACTGCGGCGAGGCGATCCGTGGCGATTGCGCCGCGACCGATCCCGCGCGATCGCTCGACGAGGCCACCGTCGGCGGATTACACAGGAACCACGATGCCGCGAGTGTGGCCGCCATGAAAAACACACCTAGCCAGAAAAACACGGTCGCCAAGTCGCCGCCGAACCATGCGAACAGCACCGGCGCGACGATCTTGCTCATCAGCAACGCGCCGAAGCCGAATCCCATGATGACGATGCCGGTCGCCAGCCCCTTTTTGTCGGGAAACCACTTGGCCACGGTCGCCACGGGCGTCACATAGCATAGACCGATGCCTGCCCCATCGATCACGCCATAACCGAGATAGAGCAGCGGTAACATGCGCCAATGCAGCGCCGCGGCGGCCACGATGTATCCGAGGCCGAACAAGACGCTGCCGATCGACGACAGCTTGCGCGGCCCATAGATGGGCAGTTTGACGCCGCCCCAGGCGGCCGACAGGCCCAGAAAGCAGATCGCCAGCCCGAAGGCGCCGGCGACCTGGGCGTTGGACCAGCCATACTCCTCGACCAGCGGTTTTTGGAAATAGCTCCAGGCGTAGACCGTGCCCAAAAACACCTGCAAGACGGTGCCGGCCAGGGCGATGATCCATCGGTTTGTCGTATTCGTTGCGAGCATGGTTGCCGGGTTCCGTTCGAGGTTTTTGGAAGTCGAGAAGTCGTCCGCATCGGCCTTCGTGCCATCGCAACGCCGATGCGGGCAATTGTTGACCTTTGCGCAGCCAATGAACCCAGGCCGACCAGCGGAAGGCCGGAATAGAGGTCAATTAGACCGATCGGCCGGTTCATTATCCAAGCAAACATCAATAAACCCATGATTATATCGATTCCCGGCGGTTTTCCCATTCCTGCGTCGGATGGTGGCCGGCTGGCGCAAATCGCGGCATTTGTGGTAGCAATGGGGGTGATTTGCGTGGCGATTTCGAGGGAATTGGCCACGCGCGTGCGTGATTTTTCGCCGCGGTGCCCTTGACGCCGTCTACCCCCACAGGTATACAGGGATGTTTCGTTTGGCCCCGTCGTCTAGAGGCCTAGGACACTGGCCTTTCACGCCGGCAACACGGGTTCGAATCCCGTCGGGGTCACAGATACCCTCGGATTTCTCAGGAAATTCGAGGGTTTTTTATTGGGGGTGCGATCGGAGCTGCGCTGCTATCGTCGCAAAGCCAATTCGATCGAAGCTCCAGAACTCGGCATAGGTTTGCTCCCTGGAAAAACCGGCGAATCGTCGACTCCCTTTTTGGTGACTTCACTTATTCGGCGTTCACTAGTTGGTCGGAGTACCCTGCCAAGACAACTTATCCGGGTCGTTTTGTGCTGCTTGCTGCCCCATGTCAGAAGGGATAAGATAGGTGGTGCGCTTGACCAGATTCGGAAGCGCGATGGTTTCCAGAACAGTTTTGCAGTCTCGTCTCGGCGGACGGTTTTTTTGGATGCAACAATGCGTGCAGCTCCGTTCTTACTGCCGATCGCAACTGTCTCCGTAGAAAGAAAAAGAGTGTGACCCGAAAGGAACGACAACATGACAACGCTAAGCACAACGGACGCCGCCAGTCGCCTCGACGAGGTCCTCGATAATCTGGCGGAATCCCATGAAATCGTTCAGATTGCCGGTCGACGTCATTCGGCTGTATTGGTCTCGGAGGATGACTGGCGGGCCATCCAAGAGACGTTATACCTCACCAGTATTCCGGGAATGAGGGAGTCGATTGTCGAGGGACTGCAAACGCCGATCGAGCAGTGCGACAAGGAGCTTGACTGGTGAAATGGACCTTGGTGTTCGCATCGCAAGCGAAGAAGGACGCAAAGAAACTTGCGGCCTCCGGGCTGAAGTCTCAGGCTCAGCAACTCCTTGACCTCCTCGCCGTCAATCCCTACATGACGCCGCCACGCTATGAAAAGCTGGTTGGCAATCTGGCCGGCGCATACTCCCGACGAATCAACATTCAACATCGGCTAGTGTACCAGGTCATGGACGACGCCAAAACGGTGAAGGTCATCCGTATGTGGACCCACTATGAATAAACAGACCGTGGCACGCCCGTATTCACCTTCCCTGGTATTAGCCTTCAGAATAGCCCGGGCGTTCGCCGTCTCGGTGGAAGATGTATTCCAGTACTCCGATGGCACGAGGAAGCGTTAGGGGAAATCAGGCGGTTGACGTTAGGAGCTACCGCTTACCCCTCGCGCGTTTGAAGGCGGCTTCGATGCGATCGACGGTCCGCTCGTTGGGGCGATGTTTGCCGGATTCCAATCGCGACAGCGTTTCCTGACGAATGCCAGCCAACTTGGCCAACTGGGTTTGAGTTAGTCCAAGTTCGCGTCGCTCCTGAATTATCTCGCGGGCAATGGATACGCGGATGCAGGCGCGTGCCTCCCGCGTGCCATCAGCAAACTTCGGCGGCAAGGGTGGCAAGCTCGCCGCCAATTCGGCCTCGTATTCGGCCTCGGGAATCAGCACGAACCGCTCGCCTTTGATTTCAATCGTGGCCTTAGTCATCGAATCACTCGTGCCCCCTTGCTTTCCATCGCGGCTTCGACCTCTTTGAGCGAGGCCATGCTCGTGTCGCCGGGCGTGGTCATTGCCAGCGCTCCGTGCGCCGCGCCATATTCGACGGCCGCTTGCGGCGTTTTGCCGGCCAAAAAGGCATAGATAAGCCCCGAGGCGAAACTGTCGCCGCCTCCGACACGGTCGTAGATTTCGAGATTTTCGCGCATTGGCGCTTCATGGAATGCGTTGTCGGCGAAAACGATGGCGCCCCAATCGTTCAGCGTGGCCGTTTTTGCGTTACGGAGCGTCGTGGCCACGACCTGAAAGTTGGGATACGTTTTCGTGGCCTCGGCGATCATCTTTTTGAAGTTGGACGGATCGAGATTCGAGATGTGTTCGTCGAGGCCGGGAACGGTGAAGCCCAAGGCCGCGGTGAAATCTTCTTCGTTGCCGATCATCACGTCAACCAGCGACGCGATTCGACGGTTGACCTCCATCGCACGCTTCGGACCGCCTTGCGATTTCCACAGCGAGGCGCGATAGTTGAGATCGTAGGAGATGATCGTCCCGGCGTCGTGCGCGGCCTGCATCGCCTCGATGACCAAGTCTGCGGCTGACGACGACAGCGCCGCGAAGATGCCGCCGCAATGGAACCATCGGACGCCCTCGTCGTGGAATAGCCGTTTCCAGTCAACGTCGCCGGGCTTCATTTGCGAGGCGGCCGAATAGGCGCGATCGGAACAACCGACCGCGGCGCGCAGGCCGTAGCCCTTCTCGGTAAAGTTCAAACCGACACGGCAGTCGCGGCCAATGCCGTCGAACGGACGCCAAAGGACGTGCGAAAGATCGACGCCGCCTTGGAACATCAAGTCCTCGACCAACCGTCCGACGTCGTTGTCGGGCAGGGCCGTCACGACGGTCGT
>JAEWUR010000144.1 GCA_023397045.1 Planctomycetota bacterium | reverse complement strand
AGCGGGCGGCTTTCGATTGAAATCGCATCCCGGCCGGTTGTTCATGTTTTCGGCGTTTCCGCTCGAAAAGGAACCGTATCTTACTGTTGACCGGAAGATCGACCTGGCTCCGGATCAATCAGTTGAGAAGATCGAGTTTGCTCTGCCGCGCGGAGTGCTTGTCCGTGGCCGTGTCGTCGAGTCTGGCGTTGGGAAACCGGTCGCTGGGGCAACAGTTCAGTATGTGGAGACGGCAAAGGAACCCTACGCCCCCGAGCGGATCATGCCCGGCTGGTCGCCTCACGAGAACGTGGTGACGACCGATGCAGACGGTCGGTTTGCCATTGCCGTGCCGCCGGGG
This sequence comes from Planctomycetota bacterium, assembly GCA_023397045.1. GTDB lineage: Bacteria > Planctomycetota > Planctomycetia > Pirellulales > Thermoguttaceae > JAEWUR01. The sequence continues at coordinate 7,164 of JAEWUR010000144.1, read as the reverse complement.
CCAGGCGTGTTGTTTGTCCAAGGCCCGCACGGCGAATTCGTCCGCCAAATGAAAAACGCGGGCGAGCTTTTTGGCAGACCGCATCCCGGCCGGCGGCACTATTTCTCCGCCCATGTGCCGCTGGACGTGGCATTGGACAACGAGCCGGCGCCGCTTGAGATTCTTATCCGCCGAGGCGTGACGGTTCGAGGTCGACTCGTCGGCCGGGAAGGTTGCACGGTCGGCGACGTCTTGGTGCTCTCGCCTTACAACCGCGAAGGGTACGATCTCACGTTTCGTTGCGAGCCGGTTATCGCGAAGAATGCAGAGTTTGAGCTGCCTGGACTCGATCCCGACGTCCGCGTGCCCGCGTTTTTCCTGGATCCGAAATCGCACTTCGGCGCAGTGGTCGAGATTTCCGGCCGCTCGGCCGACGATCGCCCTTTGGTCGTCCATCTACTTCCTTGCGGCAAGGCCGTTGCGCGATTTGTAGATCCGAACGGACGACCGGTGGCAGGCTATGAACCTCACTTACAACTGGTCGTTTCTTCGGGACCGTTCACCGGGAACGAGCAGCGGAGTTTGACCGAAGTGGTCGCCGACCAGGATTTTGTGGCCAATTTCGATCGGGCAAATTACGTGACGAAGCGTTTGCGAACCGATGCGGAGGGTTTTTGCACCTTTCCCGCGTTAATCCCCGGCGCGACGTATCGATTCCTCACGTATATCGAACGCGGCAATTGGGAAGAGTTCGATTTTTCGGTCAAGCCGTTGGAGACACTCCAACTCCCCGACGTGAAGCTCTCGCAAGAATTGCTCGATGATCTGGCGAGCCGGAAATGACTGAATCACGTATCCTTCCCCTTTGGGAGAGGACTTCAGTTCACCCCCTCTCCCCTTGGGAAAGGGTGAGGGCCCACTGACGCAAGACACGAGACATCAACTGCCGAATCCGCGGAGATTGGGAAAGTTACCGATTCGGCTGCCACGTTCTTTGCGGACGAATGCCTCGAATTGATCGAGTAGGTTCTCGATGTCTTTGACCTTCCAGCGGCCGTCAATTTCGAGCATCTCTCCGGCCGCCTCGACCTGCAAGGCATGGATCAGGTCCAGCCACTGGTCCATGATTTCGGCGAATCCGGCAGGCAGGCTGCTCCGGTCGGTCTGAAACATCGTGTCCATTTGCTGAATCGATTCGTCGAATTGCTTTTTCGCATTGCCGGCGTCTCCGGCGTTCGAGAGCCCGACGCCGCCCGAGAGACAGATCGTCGAATCGAGCGTCAGGCCGAGGGCAGCCCATTTCGGCGATGCGATGGCCTCTCCGCCGGGCATCGAATCGAACATCGATCCGTGCAGCGACCGATCGGAACGCGAATTGGGTTTCGCATCGATCATGAAATGATCGCCGCGCGTTCGATCAAGTAATTGTTGAACGTCCGATCGCAGTGTCGGCGACTCTTTGCGCTGCCATTGCCCAAGAACCGCTTCGAGCAATTCGGCGTTTGACGCCACGAGGAACATCGACGGTTCGGTCTTGGCGAAGACGCCGTTAGGCAACTCCATACCTTCGACGCTGCCGAACGATTTGGCGGCCGGCGGCGGCGCGTTGTTCGACTGCCACACGACCGATTTGAGCGACGCATACATCGATTCGAGCGACAGGTCGAACGTCATTCGGAGGACGACGACGAGTTTTTCCTCGGCCGTCTCGAAGGCCACCACCTCGGCATAGGTTTCCAGCGGCGCGAGCGAGGGAACGCTGCCGGTTGGAAGCCCGGTGAGCTGCGAGCTGGAGAGAACGCGATACAGATCGCTCTGCCGCGCCTTGTCCAGATTAGCGTAGATAATGCCGGTGGTCTCGGGCGGCATGTACGACGCGGCCCATCCCGGCACGGCGCAACGGACGCCACGACCGGAACCGCGCGTCAAACCCAGGATGCCCAAGATCGCCGCGATGGCGATTAGCGCGACGATCGTTGATTTTGACAACGCTTTCGATCGCGATGTTTTTTTGTCGGCCGGCTGCGAATCGTCGTCAACTACCCGGGTTGTCAGCTTTGCGCCCGAGCGGAGATTCAATCCGCAGTTCACGCAGAGGACGGCGTTCGGCGCGACCGGCTGTCGGCACGAAGGGCAAGTGTTTGGCGCCGGCGGCGGATGATTCACAAGGCTCGCCGTGACGAGCTTGAACGTCGCGCCGCATCGTTTGCATGCGGCCGACTTTCCCAGACTTGCTTCCGCGACCTGATATTGGGCGGCGCACCGCGGACAAGCTACCGAGGCCATGTTGACGACGAAAGATAAGTGTGTTTGGAATTCGTAGCGCGGTCGGCCTTGCCGTGGCCGACCGTTCCAGCCCTGCCACCGTCAAGTCGTCCATTAGAACCGTAACGGTTCGGCGCGTCAAATCTGTCTAAAGAGGGGGCGATCTGCCCCATTGTTACTCGATGTGCGACATCACGAAGTCGACGATCGGCGTCGGATCGGGCAATGAATGGGGATGGTGGCCGACGCCTTGCTTGACGATCACCTCGATCGGGCCGCCCATCGCCTTGTACCGTTTCTCGACGACGGCCGTGTTCTCGTCGAGCGGGACGACCACGTCGGCGTCGCCGACGATGTGCAGCAGCGGAATGCCCGCCTTGGCCAGCGGCGCGAGGTTGTCGACGGGATTCAACTTGTAGTCCATGGCCTCGGCCTCGGTCAGGCCGTACACCGCGAGGCATCGCTTCCAATCGTCAGGGCTGCCTTGGCCCTTGCCCTTGCCGCCAGGCCAACTCCTGAAATCGCACACCGGGGCATCGACATAGATGCAGGCGACGCGGTCGGGATTTCGCGCGGCCCAGTTGAACGCGAACAGACCGCCGCGGCTGAATCCTTCGAGCACGGTCTTTTTTGACAGACCGGCCTTGCCTGTCAAAAAATCATAAAAGGCGTCCATGTGCTTCATGGCTTCGGGGCCGCCGTACATGTTTTGCACGTCCATATAGACGGCATAACAACCTTTGCCCAGCAATGCCACGTCGCCTTGCGGTTCGTGGCCAAAGAACTCGGTCCGCCAGATCCACGGCTTGTTTGGCAGCGGATTCGTTGGGATGACGACGAAGCAGTCACGGCCGTCCACTGTAAAATCGTAGCGATCGTAGCCGTTCCAGACGGATTTGTTGCCGGGAAAGGGGGGCTCCTTAGACGCTGCGCGGTCGGACCATTTTTTCCACATGGCCGGGTCGCATAGCATCTTGATGAACACGCCGCCGATGACCGGCCGAGCTTGAAAATGGAGCTGCTTGGCGTCTTCCGTTTCATACCAGTCGGTCAACGGCACGCGCTGCGGCGTTTTGCCAACAGAACAATAGACCGGTGCCATCAGAGTCTGGAAATCGTCCAACGACTTGGCCAGCGAGGCGGTCCACACTTGCCAGTCGGTTTTGGTATAGCCGGCCCGGTTGTCCAGCGGCAGGCCGAAACGGTTCAGCTTCGTCTTGTAGTACGCGATCTCTTTGGCCGACACTTCCGGCGGAAAGAGATTGAGTCCCAAGATCGAATCCCAGATCAGGTTGTATTTCTGGCTCCATGTGCCGGGCTTATCGAATGCCAGCCGGAAGTGGTCGCCGTCGTCGGCCATCGTGACCCATTGCTTGGCAAACGACTCGGCCAACCGGCGATATTCGGCAGCCTCGTCCGTTCTGCCCGACATCGCGCACATCTTGGCGTAGGCGCCCAACGCCATGATCGCCTTCAACGACAAATTGGTGTTGTGGGCCAGATGGCCGGCGAAGTCGTCGGTGCAGAGCTGGTTTTCCGGGTCGAGCCCATGATCCTTCAAGTAGGTTGCCCATTGGCTCAACTGCGGCCAATATTTCTCGGCATACGCGGTGTTGCCGTCGATCTGGCTGATCACGGCGGCGACGATCAGCATGTTGCCGCACTCCTCGACCGGCATCTGGTCCTTTTCGGTTTTTTCACCGCCGCCATAGACCTGTCCGTTTGCCTTCGGGTAGGTGCCCAGATCGTGCGGGGCAAAGGGGAACTTCCATCGGTCCGACGCGGCATAGTCGAACACCGGGGTGACCGTGGCTTTCAGCAGGTCGTTGTTCAACCACATGAAGATCGGGGCCGCCGGATAGAGCACGTCGACCGTGGCGATGCAGCCGTTGCTGAAACATTCTTTCGAGAACAGCATCGGCCGTCCGTCGGGCGATACCGCTAAGACATGACCGCCGATCGCTTGGCGATAGGCCAGCGAGCAGAGCTTCGCATAACCTTCGCCGGCCGTGGCCAGATCGTCCGTCAGTTCCTTGTCGAACGCGGCGCAGCGTTTTGCCAAAGCGTCGTAATCGCGGTCGGCCGCTTGCAGTAGCGCGGCCGCGTCCATGCCGTTTAGACGCCAATAGGGACGCAACTTCGTACCGAGATACTCGATCGCGTAGACTTCGTCGTAGGCCACAATCACATGGCGTTCGACGGGCGCGGCGTCAACCTTGCCTAAGTTGAACGCGCAGGCGGCGACGGGGAAACCGTCGTTCGCAGGCCGAGGATTTCCGGTGACGCTGCCGGCCGTCAGGCGACCGTCGTTGGCGAACGTCCCGCGCGCGGTGGCTGCGTTGGACATCGACGTCGAGATGCCTTCGCCGTCCGGAACGGCCGTGTAAAGGTATCCCCAATCAATCCGCAGATTGTCGCCGGCCTTCTGTAGCACGGGCTGCTCGTGCGAGCCGATCTGCATGACGGTTAGGCCCGGCACCTCCGGCCGCGACCAGACGACCTGCTGATTGGGATCGGTGACAACGAGCTCGGCCGTGTTGTCGTAGTAAATCTGAACGTCGTGCGACTGGTTGTCGATCGATCGCACGGTCCAGGTCAGATAGGTCACCGGTCGCGACAGCACGTCAAGATCGTCTGGCAGGACCGGCGTCGTGAACGTCAGGCAGACATGGACGCCGGCGGCCTCGAAATCGTAAATCGTCCGCGTCGGTAGCACTTGCAGACCGACCTGTTTCATGGCGGGCTTGTCCTGCGGATCAAGCCCCATGATGCGATACGTCTGCCCATCGACGCGCACCATGCTGCATAGTGCGTGAATCGCGCCGGTCCAGTGCGCCGGCCAACTGTCGGTCAGCGCGTCGGTCGTCGACCAGATGCTGAAATACGGGTTATGAACGATCAACGGCACGGCCGGCGGCCGAAACGTCGGTTCCTCCGCATTGACGGCCGCCGCAATGGCCAACGAACACACGGCAAACGTGCCTAGCATCGCTTTTTGCATGATCACGATCTCCGAATCGGGCAATAGCACGTAGGGTCCGCCTCGCGGACCATGAAAAACCAAACACCGCAATGGTCCGCGAGGCGGACCCTACGTGTTTTCCGCAACAGAAACTTCTTGTTTTTATTGGTTCTCGGCCTCACACGCTTTGAACAATCCGAATTCGCGAATGGTCGGGCAATCGCGGGCTTCGTCGATCGTCAGGCGCACCTTCGAGGCCGTCGTGAGCGGAATCCGCAGCAGGCGCTTATAGCCGATTGTCGTGCCCTGGGCAATCTCGTTCCAGGAATCGCCGTCCCAGGCCTCGAGCTTGAACTTCTCGACCCGTTGGCCCGTGGAGATCATCTCCTGGAGCATGACGCGGTCGAAGGTGGTCGGCTCGCCGAGGTCGATCTCGAGTGATGCTTGCGTGACGCCGTCGGCCGGGGTCCAATACGTCGCGTCATCGCCGTCGACGATCGCGCCTGCGGCATGACCGTCGGCCTCGCTGCTAGCGACGACCGCTTTGCCCTGGGCCAGGTTCGTCTTGAACGTGGCGTCGATGGCCGCGCGCAACTCGGCAAGCCTGGCAACGTCGTTTTCATGGAACAGGCCGCGCCGGTCGGGCGGTATGTTCAGGAGCAGGCTGGCGTTTCGTCCGATCGAACTGTAATAGATGTCCAATAGGTGCGATAGCGATTTCACCTTGTCGTCTTCCGTCTGGTGATAGAACCAGCCGGGCCGGATCGACACGTCGCACTCGGCCGGCCACCATCGGCATTGGGGATTGCCTGAAAGGTCGACCGGTTGAACGCTCCATTCCGTTTCACGAGCCAATCCGTCTTCGTTGCCAACCCAGCGGATATCAGGACCTGAGATCGCGGTGACCGCATCCGGTTGCAGTTCGCGGACGATCTTCGTGCAGCCGTCGAAATCGTAGACCTGCTTCTTGCCGTTAGGACCTTCGCCACAGGCGCCGTCCCACCAGACTTCGGCGACCTCGCCGTAGTTCGTCAGCAGTTCGCGGAGCTGATTCTTGTAATAGTCGTTATAGGCGTCGGTGCCGTAGGTTTTTTCGTGACGATCCCACGGCGAAAGATAAACGCCGAACTTGATCCCGCCGCGCCGGCAGGCGTCGGCCACTTCGCGGACCATGTCGCCTTGGCCGTTGCGCCATGGGCTGTGCTTGACGCTGTGTTCGGTGAACTTGCTCGGCCACAGGCAGAACCCGTCGTGGTGTTTGCAGGTGAGGATCAGCAGCTTGATCCCGGCCTGCTTGCACGCCGACACCCATTGGTCGGCGTCGAAATCGGTCGGATTGAACACGGCCGGGTCTTCGGTGCCGTCGCCCCATTCGAGGTCGGTGAAGGTGTTGACGCCGAAATGGGCGAAGCCGGTGAACTCCATCTCTTGCCAGGCGAGTTGTTGCGGCGACGGCACGACATGCGCGGCATTCCGCCGTGCCTCGGGCGAGACCTCGGCCGCCGACAACGAGGAGGTCACGATCAACAGCAACGACAACGCACGGACAGCAAATTGCAGCATAGGAAGTGCTCCAGCAAAGGTTGAGGGTGCCCGGTGGGAAATTGCGGGTAATGGGCCAAGGGGGGGTAAGGTTCAATGCATTGTAACAGACCCGAGGCGCTGCGTGAATCACCACAAGCGCGGCGATCCTGCCGTTGACCGCAAGTGCTTTATACAAAATGCGTTACGGTTGTTTCGGGCCGTCCGTTTCCTTGGGCTTTTCGGGGTGCATTCCGCACTTTGTGTTTGGCACGGGATTTTGTAGAAAGGGGGAACGGATTTTGGTTATGGGGGGCTGTCTTCGGGAATTTGGCGAGGTTAGGCAATGGAATGCCATATGAGAACACGAGTTAGGGCGATGGTAGAGCAGTTGGCCAGAGAGCATCAGCAGGAATTGGCGGCTGCTGGGACGTTTG
>JAEWUR010000007.1 GCA_023397045.1 Planctomycetota bacterium | reverse complement strand
GTCCCAGCCGACGGCCCAGCGGCGTCAGCCGTCGATCGGCATTGTCCGGCCGCAACAGCAACCGATATTCCGCCCGGCTCGTAAACATCCGGTACGGCTCGTCGACGCCTCGCGTAACCAGGTCGTCAATCATCACGCCGATGTACGCCTCGTCTCGGCCGAGCACGAACGGCTGCTCACCTCGCAACGTCAGCACCGCGTTGACGCCCGCCATCAATCCCTGGGCGGCGGCTTCTTCATAACCGGTCGTGCCGTTGACTTGTCCCGCACAAAACAACCCCGCAACGCACTTCGTCTCCAACGTCGGCTTCAACTGGATCGGCGGCACATAGTCGTATTCGATCGCATAGCCATAGCGCAAGACTTTCGCCTGTTCCAAACCGGGAATAAGACGCAGCATGGCATCCTGCACGTCCTCCGGCAGACTCGTCGCCAAGCCGTTGACGTAGACATCGTCAATATCTCGTCCCTCGGGCTCCAGGAACAACTGATGCCGCGTCCGGTCGGCGAACCGCACGATCTTCGTTTCGATCGAGGGACAATAACGCGGCCCGGTCGATTGGATCTGGCCGCTGAACATCGGCGCCCGGTGCAGATTCGCCTCGATCACCGCATGGACCTCCGGCGACGTGTGCGTGACCCAACACGGGATCTGCTCGCGGTCGATCCGATCGGTCAAAAACGAAAAAGGCTCCGGCGTGGCATCGCCGGGCTGCCGCTCGGTCTTCGCATAGTCGATCGTTCGCCGATCGAGTCGGGCGGGCGTACCGGTCTTGAATCGCGCCAACTCGATGCCCATTCGCACCAGTGCTTCGCTCACGCCCGACGAGGTCGGCTCGCCGATGCGCCCGCCCGGCTGCGTTCGCTCGCCGAAATGGAGCAAACCTCGCATGAACGTGCCGGCGCAAAGAATCACCGCTCCGGCACGATAGACCGTTCCGCTCGCCGTACGAACTCCCGAAATTCGCAACGAGTCTTTCTCGTTTTCGTCAACAAGAAGATCCTCAACCGTTTCTTCGTGCAGCGTCAACCCGGGCTGGGCGTCCAGGATTCGGCGAATCTCGCGTTGATAAGCAAGCTTGTCGGCCTGCGCGCGCGGGCCGTGCATCGCCGGTCCCTTGCTGCGGTTCAACATGCGAAACTGGATGCCCGTGGCATCGATGGCCAACCCCATCGCGCCGCCGAGCGCGTCGACTTCGCGCACGATCTGCCCTTTGCCCACGCCACCGATGGCTGGATTGCAGCTCATCCGCGCGATGGCCGCCAGATCGGTCGTCAGCAGCGCCGTGGTCGCTCCCATTCGCGCCGTCGCCAGCGCAGCCTCCACCCCGGCATGACCGCCGCCAATTATGAGCACGTCAAAAACGCGGGAATTGACCATGGATTCCATCATAGACGCAAAGGCAACGTTCGCCAACGTTGCCGACGACCGCCACAAAGAAGGTCATTCTCCAGACTGAAAACCTAGCTTTTTCGATACGCCGAACGGGGCTGCCATCTCAACAGACCTCTTCGTGCGTCCCCACAGTCTCCAGGAGAATCGCCTCTTTGCCGTCATTCTGAACGAATCGGAAGACGATCCGCAAATCGTAACCAACGCTACAAGCTCAGCATTCATCGAAACCGCCTTTAAGCTTGTGCGTTCTCAGTTGGGCATGAAAGGCATCGGCGGAAAGAAGTCCAAGAGCTTCTCGGAGGGAATCTGCCGCTCGCGACTCCTCCTTGAGCACACGTTTTGCCGCTCGAACAAATGCGGCCGACCGCAACAAGTCTCGCTTCACGACAAGATCTCTCTGGTTAGGTCATCCGGACTCGTCGGACGGCATTCGCCGGCTTGGTATTCTCGTTCGGCCTCGCGAACGTCCCGCACCAATTCCGCACGTCGCTGCTCAACCGTTCTTCGTCGCAGGATATCAACCAACTCTTCTTGTTCGGGAAGCGTCAATCTCGCGGCTGCTTCCAATGCCTCGGAAAAAGGCGCCGTGTTTGCCATAACTTCGACCTCACTCTCGCAAAGAAACGTCCACTCATCAAGCATACTCCCTGATGGGGGCATCCGTCAAGCATCGTGCCGAGCGGGTATTGTCCTAATTTGTACCGTTGGATGCTCAGTATGACATCGCCATTGAAAACAACTCGTCAAACTTCCAGACATGATCGGTGACGCCGGCCAACATTGCCGCTGGCGGTCGTGCGGCGGTTGACGCCGCTCAGTCTGGGGAATATAGTACTTTAAAGACGTATCATTGTCCGCTACAAGAGGGTCAGGACGTGAGATTGGCTATTGAAACTGAACGAGAAACCGACGGGCGGTGGTTGGCTGAAGTGCCGGAACTTCCGGGCGCGATGGTTTACGGACATACCCGCGAAGAAGCCATTACGCGCGTTGAGGCGATGGCACTACGTGTGATCGCAGACCGTTTGGATCACGGTGAAGTGATTCCAGAAGTTACCTCGGCGTTTTTGGTGGTTGCATGACGCAATGGCGCTCGATCAAAGCCAAACGCCTCCTGGCGGTATTGGTGCGTTTGGGCTGGAGCATCAAACGGCAAACCGGAGGATCGCATCGGGTTCTCGCCCGCCCCGATTGGCCTGACTTCGTATTCGCGTTTCACGATCAGGTGGAAATCGGCCCGAAAATGCTCGCGAGAATCGCCAAACACACCGGACTACG
>JAEWUR010000711.1 GCA_023397045.1 Planctomycetota bacterium | reverse complement strand
GTTTTGACGATCGCCCGGGCACATGGGGTCCTAAACGGCTGCCGATTCGCGTTGCCAACTGACGGCCCACGAGTTTTCCGCATCGCGACAGGTCACTTTGGGGGGCCGAAGACCATGCCCGAGGCCTTTCGCCGTGCGGCGTAAATCGTGGTACAATTAGAGATCATAATGAGATACGCCCCCCTTAGGAAATCGATTCATGCCTGATAACCCTCCCGAACCGAATCGCCCGAATCCCGAACGCAAGACTCCGTCGGTTGGAGGGGGCTTGGTCTGGTATCTGCTCGCCCTGGGCGTCGGCGCGCTTTTTCTCGCCAGCTTCATGGAAACCGGCGGCCAGGTTGAACTTGGCTACATGGATCTGGTCAAATTGATCGAACAAGGCCCGAACAGCAAGAATCCCAAGGCGGCCATCGAAATCAAGGAGGACGTGGCCGGCAAAAAGGAAGTCGTCCGCTATTCGCACCTCGACAAGATCGTCCTCGGCCAGAATGAAGTCACCGGGACCGTGACGCGCCAGGTCATCTCGCCCGCGTCGGGCAAGGAAGAGACCAACGTCAAGTTCCACACGTCGCGCCTCGGGTTGGACACCGATCAGAACGCGCTGTTCAATCTGTTCGAGAAGAACGGCTTCGCCGACGTGCGTTGGGAGAAAGCGCCCAGCGGATGGCAAGCCCTGATGCCGATGTTCATCTTCACCCTGCTGCTCGTGGCGATCTTCTTCATCACGATGCGGAAGATCGGCGGCACCGGCTCGGCGATGGCCTTCGGCCGCAGTCGAGGAAAACTCTTCGCCCAAGAAGATCTCGGCATCTCGTTCAACGACGTCGCCGGCATCGACGAGGCGGTCGATGAACTGCGCGAGGTCGTCGATTTCCTCCGATCGCCCGAAAAATACCAGGTCCTCGGCGGGCGCATTCCAAAAGGCGTGCTGCTGGTCGGTCCTCCGGGAACGGGCAAGACGCTGCTGGCCAAGGCGATTGCCGGCGAGGCGGGCGTGCCGTTCTTCAGCCTGTCGGGCTCCGATTTCGTCGAGATGTTCGTCGGCGTCGGCGCCGCGCGCGTGCGCGACATGTTCCAGCAGGCCCAGGCCAAAGCGCCCTGCATCGTCTTCATCGACGAGTTGGACGCGCTCGGCAAAACTCGAGGAACCAGCGTCGTCGGCGGCCACGACGAACGCGAACAAACGCTCAACGCACTGTTGGTCGAAATGGACGGATTCAGCTCGAATAGCGGCGTCATTGTGATGGCCGCCACGAACCGGCCCGAAACGCTCGACCCGGCGCTTCTGCGGCCCGGCCGTTTCGACCGGCACGTTTCCGTCGATCGGCCCGACGTTCGCGGTCGCGAGCAAATCCTGAAAGTCCACGTCGCGAAAGTGAAGCTCGACGAGTCGGTCGACCTGAAGAAGATCGCAAAAATCACGCCGGGTTTCGTCGGCGCCGATCTGGCCAATCTCGTGAACGAGGCCGCGCTGCTGGCCGCTCGGGCAGGCAAGCCCGCCGTCACCACGCTGGAGTTCAACGAGGGCGTCGAACGGGTCGTGGCCGGTTTGGAGAAGCGGCAGCGCGTCATGCACCCCGACGAAAAACAACGCACGGCCTATCACGAGAGCGGCCACGCGCTGGTCGCCTACAGTCTGCCGAACTCCGATCCCGTTCACAAGGTGTCCATCATTCCGCGCGGTCCCACCGCGCTGGGCTATACCATGTATCGCCCCGAAGGCGATCGCTATACGACGACCCAGGCCGAATTGGAATCTCGCATCCAGTCGCTCTTGGCAGGCACGCTGGCCGAGGAAATCGTCTATGACGACGTCGCGACCGGTGCGTCGAACGACCTGGAACGCGCCACCGAGATCGCACGAAGCATGGTCATGGAGTTCGGCATGAGCCGCCTGGGCCGGGTGAACTATCGCGAGCACGGCCGGGCGATCTACCTCTCCGGCGCCGACGACATCCGCGACCGCAACCACAGCGAGCAGACCGCCCGCGAAATCGATCTGGAAATCAAACGCATCATCGAAGAGTCGCTCGAAAAGGCCCGGCATATCCTCGTGACGCGACGCAAAGCGCTAGACGCGTTGGCCGAGCGGTTGATCGAGAAGGAAGTCATCGATTACGACGAACTGCGCACCGTGATCGAGGCGAACTCGCCGAGCGCCGTGCTGGCACCCGGCACGGCGGACGCCCTAGCGCGACGCGCAGCCGACGCCAATCCGACCGCTCAGGACGCGAAAAAAGCCGACAACGCATAGGTTATGCTTCAGCACGTAGGTTATGCTTCAGCATAACGAATTGGCACCCGATGCGGCGTTATGCTGAAGCATAACCTACAGGTCTGAAGCATAACCTACAGCCCTCTTCTTGCCGCCCATTCGCCGCTGGCTGTTTCTTGAGAAAAACTTGCGCGACCGGAATAGTCAACGCATTGTAACGCGCAAAATTCCACGGTCGAGGTCGGCTAACTTATCGAGCCTCGGCGACCGATGCTATCGTTAGACCCGTGCGTTATCTCTCTTCCCGCAAAGCTTCGAATGATCCAGACAGCGCCAATATCGACCGGCAACGCGCCGATGCAGTGCGTTGTCCCTTTGGCAAAGCCTATCTGTCGGGCAAGACAGTGGGAGTTGGTTGAGTTTGCGGGCGCGGGCAGCTTGGCACACGTCTACCGTGCTCGGCCGGTCGACTCGCCGGCAGATCGTCCGGCGACCTACGCCGTCAAGATGCTTCGGCCCTGCTGGCAAGATGACGATCAGGCCATTCGACTGTTGCAGCGCGAGGCGTTGGTGGGCCAAAGCGTCTCGAATCCGCATCTCGTCTCGGTCCTGGCCGCTCCCGTGGTCGACGCGCCGCGACTGATCGTGATGCCGTGGCTCGAAGGGGCGTCGTTGGCTGAACGGCTGGCCGACGGACAGCTTTTTGGCGTGCCCGAGGCCCTTTGGATCGCCCGACAAACGGCCGAGGCGCTCGACGCACTCCATCAGGCCGGTTGGATCCACGGCGACATGGCGCCGGGCAACATCCACGTTTCGCCCACCGGACATGCAACGCTGCTGGATTTGAACTTCGCACGCCGCCGCGAGGAGTTCGGCTCGGCGGTCGATCGTCCGATCATGGGCACCTGTGCCTACCTGGCCCCGGAGTACCTCACGTCGTCGTTGCGGCCCGACATCCGCAGCGACATCTACAGCCTTGGCGCGGTGCTGTACGAGATGCTCGCCGGGCGGCGCCCCTACACGGCCGAGACGTTGGTCCAACTATCGCAGCAACACCGGCAATCGAGCCCGCCCGACCTGACGCGCGTCGCGCCGTATCTGCCCCGCGACGTATCGCGACTGATCCAGCGCATGATGGCCAAAGAACCGTTGCGCCGTCCCCAGGATCCTCGCGAACTAATCGACCGGCTTATCGCCCTCGAAATCGGCACCTTCACACTTCGTGCCGGTTGACAGGTCCACTCTCCCACGGTGAACCGAACGTCCCCTCTCCCGCCGGGATAAATCTTGATCGAAAGTCCCCTCTCCCTTTGGGAGAGGGTTAGGGTGAGGGCTGTTGTTGGGTAGGCGGACTTTCTTTGCATCTCAAGCGTCGTTGGCTGCCCTCACCCCTTGCCCCTCTCCCAGAGGGAGAGGGGACGATTTGTTTGCCCCCTGACCCCGAATCCCTAACCCCTGACCCCTGCCCCCTAGCCTCCCCGATCACCGTCACCAGCTCGCCGAGCATCATGCACGTCGCGCCCCAGATGCGATGCGTCTGGAAGAGAAAGTGCGGGGCCAGATAGGGCTGATCGCCATAGTACCGTGTTTCGCTGCCGAAATTCGCCGGATCGGTCAGGTGCTTTAGAGGCACCTCTAGAACCTCTTCGACTTCCTCACGATTGGGCACAAACGACGGCCGCCTGCCGACGACGCCGACCCAGGGGGTCACCAGATAATGACTTGCCGTGACGAAAAATGGCGAGAGCGAACCGAGCAACTCGATCGCCTGGCCGTCGTCGCCCAATTCTTCGTGGAATTCGCGAACCGCGGCCTCGTCGCCCAACTCGCCCGGCTCGACGGCCCCGCCCGGCAGACTGATCTGGCCCGGATGCAACGCCATCGTCGACGGCCGTAGCGTCAGCGGAATATGCCACGCATTTTCGTGCGGATACAACAAGATCAGGACCGAGGCAGCCCGGGCGTCCGGCGGCACGGCGTATCCTTCGCGCCAAGGGCAAGGTTTCGGCTCGAATCGCGACCCGATCATCGGCCCCGGCAGCGGCGCCTTCAACCGCTCCGCCAGTCGTTTCGGAAATTGTTGATCGAGAACGTCCATCGCACTTCAACGCAAACGATAGATGACATACGCCCGATTTTCGTAAACCACTGCGAGGTCGAGCAGCGGATCGGTGCGTTCGGTGATTAGGTAGTCGGCGTGATATTTCTGGCCGAGTTGCTTGACCGTCTCGGCACGGCGGACGGCCAGCGGTTGGTACCATCGGTCGGGCAGTGGCAGCCCTGTGGCATAGATGTCCTTGATGCGGCCTTCCCATTCGACGATCGACTCGGCATCTTGCGGAACGTCTTTCCACGAGGCCACCTGGCTGCGGTTGGCGTACCACTTGAACGTCTGACCGAGCCGAGGCGCGAGAAACCTCGCGTCGGGCGGAATCTTCCCCGACTCGTCAGCCCAGCGGCAAGCTTCGCACCATGCGTTGAAGTCGACCATCTGATGTGAGCGCGGCGGTCGCGGCGCGATGCGGTCGATCGCTCGATCGCCGAGAAAAAACGCCGCCACCAGAATACTCAGCGCCAGCCAGGCGCGACGAAATCGGATCGTGGCGCGTTCGGCATTCGCCATGAGCGCCGCACCCTCCAGTGCAACGCCCAACGGCACGGCGACGTCGGTCAATCGGAACCAGTAGTAACGCAACAGATCGGCCGCCAAAGCGCGATCGACGAAAATCAGAAGATGCACGGCCGCGCCGGCGACGGTGATCGCGACCGCCCCCCAGACAAATGCGCGAAGCCGGCGGACGTGGACCCAATTTTCGCGACGGCTCCAATGGCCCAGCAACAGCCAGAAACACGCGAGCAGCGCGAGACGCGCGATGAACCACGGCCGAATGCCCGTGAGAACCAAGTGATGGGGTAGCCGCTCGAAGACGTAAATCTCATGGGCTCGATGCACGACCTCGCGGCCGGCATGCACATCGAGCATGAGCGACGGGACGAGCCCGGGCGAGGCCAGCAACAAACCGCCAACGATTCCCGGCCAAAGGCGCCGCAACGATGGCGATTCTTCCAAGGGATCATCGTCTTTGGCGAAGCCACAAGTGGACATTAAGATCCACGCAACGCCCGCCGCAATGGCCGCCCAACCGCCGACCAACACATGGAACGCCGCGGCAAGGCCGAACAGAAGCAGACCGCGATTCCATCGGTTGCGGATCAGCGATTCGATCCCGAGGAAGACGAACACATACGCGAATCCCTTGGCCTCGACGCCTCCGACGACCCATTCGCCGGCCATGTGGCACCATTCCATCATGCAGACGAACAGCGCGGCCGACAGCACCGAATACCACCGCCGCACGGTCGCCGCCGCACTCAATCTGCGCCACGACCAGGCCAGCAGCAGCCACGTAATCACTCGGCCGGTCCACGCCAGCGCGAACGGCGAGAGCCACAGCGACAACCAACCGAAGGTGTAATAGAAAACCTTATGGGTGTCGGTCGAGTTGAGAAAAAAATCGTTCGGAAGCCAGCCGGGGTTCCAATAATGAACGGCCTTGCCCAGATAATGGGCTTCGTTCACGTCCGGCACCGGCCATGCGCCTTGGATGGCAAACACCGCGAAGATCAGCAGGATCTCGGCGACGATCTGGCGGCGGGATGGTGGTGAACTGAGCGGCACGGGGGAGAGGGGGCAGAGGTTAAGGATGGCGGATGGTGGATGGTGGATGGCGAATGGGCTTTCTTTTCGTCCACGACCCACTATCCACTACCCACCACCCACTCTCCACTAC